>NZ_JAUBPR010000012.1:0-93007 GCF_036700845.1 Microcoleus sp. S13_C5 | reverse complement strand
AATAGATAGTCTAAATGAAAGCTCATCACTATAACTGTATTGGTTGATCTATTTTACACCATAAACTCAGGAGAGCCGTAATGACGAAGAAATTTACGTAGTTAACATCGAAGATAAATCTATCAATACATGTACGAATATTGACCAAAGTAGATCCTCATTTGGTCTTGGCTATTCTGAAATCACGACTGCTCAGCAAATAAGTGCTACAATAGAGAACAGACAACAATAGTTGGTGATTACTACATAAATATTATGTCAGAACGCAAAATCGATCAAAGCCAATCCTCATTTGGGGTTGGATTCAGCCATACCATTAACACTGAGCAAATAGCTAACACTATTCACAATCACTCACCTGAACAAAGGCAAACTCGTGCCGAGGCCGCAAAAGAAATCCAGGAGCTTTTAGATCAGTTATCTCAGACATACCCAACAACAACGGTTGCTGACAAATCAGCAGTTGCTGCAAAAGCTATGGAAGAAATTGAAAAACAGCCCGATGTGAAGAAAAAGGTACTTAAAGCTTTGAAAGCGGGTGGAGTAGCAGCGGTAATGGAGCTTACAAATAATCCAGTTGTAAAGATTCTAACTCCAATGCTTCAAAGTTTACTGGATGAAGGTGAGTAAGCCTTAATATCCTGATTTTAGAAAAAGTGCGCTCGCCTTGCCTTTCCCAATGAGTAAGGGCGATCGCTTTCTATTTGGATTACTGCTGCTGAAATTGAGCCAACAACCAAGCCCCTACCTGTGCTTGATCTTCAGTGCGACTCCGCCGCAAAGCCTCTTCCAACACAGCAATAGTTAATCCCGGCAAAACTTCCGATTGAACGATCCGCCGACTGCCATTATCAGCAATGATAGCAAAGGCAATAATTTTAGATTTCTGCACGTCTACTACCCAATATTCAGCGACTTTTAACTCTTCGTAAAGCAACCGTTTTTCACCAATATCATCAGCCAAAGTTGAGTCAGCAACTTCTATGACTAAATCTGGGGGTGGAGTAACGTCAAGAGTTACGATCGAACTTCCACTCGGTGCTAATTGCGCTCTCGATCCAATGTAGTAAGATACGTCTGGCTGACACTCTCGGATTCCTGTTTTCCGGTAACTACAGTTATCCAATCCATTTAAAGGGATAGCTTTCGCAATACAGAACAGACTCACTCCTAAAAAAATACTTCCATTGTCTCTAGCGTGGTTTGGCCCTACTGGCATAGTTTCAATCCTCATTTGTCCGTTGCGGTAATAGCATTTGGCTTTACTGTAAGCTGGGTCATCTGCCATCGCGATGAATTCTTCCCAGGTTGCTGCTACCCAGATATCAGTTGGCAATTTAGTCTTTAGTCCACTCATTTTTTTATCCCAAATATCTCGATCGTATAACACCACTCAATCAAATGCAAACCCTGTTCTCTCTACTCTTCCTCTGCGCCCTCTGCGCCCTCTGCGGTTAAATCAAAAAAATCTCAACTCCTTTTCCAAATCTTAATTTCCCCCAACCAACCCGCACTAACAATAGTCTTGCCATCGGCGCTAATAGCCACAGCACTAACATAGCCAGAATGACCGCTCAAATTACCTCTCAATTCCCCCGATCGCACATCCCAAAGTCTCACACTCTTATCCCAACTCCCAGTAACCAGCGTAGTGCCATCCCGACTGAAAGCCACCGACCAAACCCCGTCAGTATGCCCGCTTAAACGCCGAATTAACTGCCCGTTTCCGGCATTCCACAAACCGATTGTGCCGTTGCTATTTCCCGCAGCTAAACTCTTGCCGTCGGGAGTAAAAGCTAGCGACAAAACCGACAAGTTTTTGCCGCTAATCGTGCGAATTTCTTGACCAGTAGCTAAATTCCAGAACTTAATAGAACCGTCTTTGCTGCCGCTAGCTAAAGTTTTGCTATCGGGACTGATTGCAACTGCATTCACCAACCCAGAATGCCCAGTCAAAGTCCGCAGCAATTCCCCCGTTTTCGCATTCCAAATCTTAATCGTTTTGTCCCAACTACCGCTGGCTACAAATTGACCATCAGGACTAACGGCAACGCTCGAAACTGCATTGGAATGCCCGCTTAAAGTGCGTACAACCGCGCCAGTTTCTAAATTCCAAATTTTCACGGTTTTGTCGTCGCTGCCGCTAGCTAACACCTTGCCATCCGCACTCGCTGCCAGTGCGTTTACGGCTTCCGTGTGACCTTGCAGGGTAGTTTTTAATTGCCCGCTGGGAAAATTCCAAACTGAGATTGTGCCGTTGCTATTTCCTGTGGTAAAATAAGTTGAAGCTAGGGCAAGGGAACTGACAACTTCCGAAGGCCCTTTGAGGGTATTTGTGGCAGCAAAGGCGATCGCACTTGCGGGCGTGCGGGGCGCATTATTCGCCGGAGTTGTAGGGTTTCCGGCAGTAGGAGATTGGGGAACTACTGGCAGCGAAATAGTCGATCGCCATTTCATGAAAGTATTGATTTCTATCCCCGCCGCCACGATTTTATCGGAATTGTCCTCTAACCTGACAATGCCGTTAATTGCGACAACTCGCCCTGCATCGTCGAGCACCGGCCCGCCGCTCATGCCCGCTCTCACTAAGTTATTGTAGACCAAAGTATAGCCGTTCCAGGGAGTTTGGCGGCCGGTAAGCTGACCTTCCGTGGCGATGAAAATCGGTTGTCTCAGAGAACCGCCGGATATCGGCCAGCCAGCCACATAAGCCTTGTTTCCCTTAGTTGCTGCGGAATTGGCTAATTGAGCCAGGGGGTAGCTTTGAGCGCTGCTGAAGGGTACGACGGCTAAATCCATCCCCGGCACTCGCCGCACGAGGCTGTAGTATACAGAGTGAGCTTTGCCGTCAGGAGTTACAACCTCGTAATCGCCGGCTTTATCGACAACGTGCCAGTTTGTGAGAATATAGTATGTGCTGCCGTGTTTCTCTAAAATTACTCCTGAACCGCCTTTTGGCCCCTGGATGCGAACCGTAATTTCTTGGGCAACGGTTTTAACTTTGTCGGCGGTTAATGCTAGGGCAATTTGAGGTGATGTGAGTGGGATGAGGGCGATCGAACTCAGGGCGATCGTAGCACTCAAAATAGCCGGAATTGTTCTGCTGTAATTCATTATTGTGTAAATTTAACATACCCACATATCAACTGACGTATAACTTTTCCGGTTTGTGGCATATTGACGGTTGAGAACGCCAAAACGCCTGCGCGATCGAACTTTCGACATTCGCACAAGCCTAAAAATATTTTACACAGCCCTCTGCCTAGCAGAAAAATTTAGAATCGGGAACCGCACCTAGACTCAACAATAGCAACTGGCTGATCTCTATTCTTTTCTCGGCAAATCAGAATTTGAGCCAAACGCTGCTCGGAATAATACCCATTAGCCATCCAGCCGATGGGTGCGCCCGCGATCGCGCCAACTGCTAAACCAGTGATCAGGCTCCAAATAAGATGCTTGCGGGCGATCGGGTTTTCTTGCATAAAAATTTATCCTAAACACTTAGCCTTAGCAAAAATAGCACAAATAAAATTTACTGTCTTCCTCCTATTTACTTATTTCCTAAGTAGTAACCCACCCTTACTAGGGTGTGCAAGGCGCAGATTATCCATTACTAAGTAGGGTGCACAATGTGCACCTTACTTAATATCTAGGCTGCCCCATTTTATGCCAAATCAAACAGCAAAAATTCAGCATCTGCAGTCGCTTCAACCACCAACTCAGACTCACCACTAACGGCAGCAGCGTCGCCATTTTCCAAGGTCAAACCGTTGAGCAAAACCGAGCCGCGAGCCACCTGTATCCAAGCATGACGACTTGGCTGCAAAGCATGAGAAACCCGCGAATTTTTATCCAAAACAGCCGCATACAAATCCACATCTTGATGCACTTTCACAGCACCATCTCTCGCATCTCGCGCCGCCACTAACCGCAGTTTTCCGCGCCTTTCTGCTAGGGGAAATTCGCGCTGCTCGTAACTCGGCTGCAAGCCTTTTGTATCGGGTAACAGCCAGATTTGTAGCAAATGAACCGGGTCTGTTTGCGAGCTATTGAACTCGCTGTGCTGGATACCCGTACCTGCACTCATCCGCTGTACTTCACCGGGTTTAATCACTGCACCAGTACCCAAACTGTCCTTGTGTTCTAATGCTCCTTCTAATACATAAGTAATGATTTCCATGTCACTGTGCCCGTGAGTGCCGAAACCTTTGCCGGGACTAACAAAATCCTCATTAATTACGCGCAAAGATCGAAAATTCATATAATTTGGATCGTAATAGCCGGCAAAAGAAAATGTGTGGTAACTGTCGAGCCAACCGTGATTTGCGTGTCCTCTCGCTTCACTTTTTCTGATGGTAATCATTTTCTGAATCCTCAGTGAAATTTATCCGGTGTTTCTTTGATGTTTTTATTTTAAACCGAGTCAAGCTATTATGGATAGTACGCACTTAAAAGTGCGGTACTTACCAAAAAGATACTATGCAAGTCCAAGAAGTAAAAGTCGATCGCGCAAATTGCCCGGTAGAACGCACTCTAGAGGTGATTGGCGGGCGCTGGAAAGTCTTGATTCTGCGGGAGTTGTTTCAAGGAGTGAAGCGTTTTAACGAGCTGCAACGAGCTGTCAACGGCATTACTCAGAAGATGCTGACGCAGCAACTGCGCGAAATGGAATCAGACGGGATTGTGCACCGGGAAATTTACCTGCAAGTGCCACCAAAAGTTGAATATTCGCTAACGCCTTTGGGCGAAAGTCTCAAACCGATTATTAACGCCATGCACGAATGGGGAATTCAGCATATTAGCGAAGATGGAAAATGAGCGGTTTCTAGATGTTTTTTTTCCGCCTTCCGACAGATTTAAAATTTTCAACCTAGTTCAACAATAATAATATGAACAACATAGAGCGTCTCGCCACCCTCAACCGCATCCGCAAACTCAGCCGCCTGATGGATACCGCTATTGGCATCCCCGGCACCAAATTTCGCATTGGTTTAGACCCCATTATCGGTTTAGTTCCGGGTGCTGGGGATATCGTAGATACCGCATTTTCCGCCTACCTAATTTATTTAGCAACTCGATTCAACATTCCCCAAAAAACTCTCGGGAAAATGATTTACAATATTGGTCTAGAAGCCGTTGTGGGTTCAGTACCTTTAGTCGGAGATATCTTCGATGCTTTTTATAAATCAAACATGAGAAATCTAGCGCTTTTAGAAGAACACCTCGAAGCAGTAGAACCGGAACTAGCCGCAGTTGCAGAACCTGTTTCTCAATCGATTAAAATCTAGATGGGTAGCGCCAGCCCGGGCGGGTTAACATAATATTTGCTATCACAAAAATGCTCAAAAAACCCGCCATTACCAACTTACAATCTATACAGAATAGCGTTTCACAGATTCCACCAAAGCAATAACATCGGCTTCCCGAGTATTAAAAGCCGTTACCAGTCTAACAGTACATTTATCCCACCGATAAAACAGAAAACCATCAGCTAAAACCGATGTAATTACTGATTCGGGAAGTTGCATAAAAATCTCATTGGCTTCAACACGATGGCAAAACTTTACTCCCTCAACACCTGCCAAGCCTTGCGCCAACTTAGCCGCCATATTATTTGCATGAGCCGCATTTTTTAGCCACAAATCATCAGTGATATACGCTTCCAACTGCGCCGACAAAAACCGCATTTTCGAGAAAAGATGCCCGCTGCGCTTGCGGTAAAAAGGGAAAGTCTTTGCTAATTTTTGATTAAAAAAAACCACAGCTTCCGCAGCCATTGCACCGTTTTTTGTCGCTCCAAACGAGAGAATATCGACACCAGCGCGCCAAGTAACATCAGCAGGAGAACAGCCAAGACTGGCGACAGCATTTGCAAAGCGAGCTCCATCCATGTGCAGGCGCAAATTGTGAGCGCGAACCACTTCCGAAATGTGAGAAATTTCCGCTGGATTGTAGACTGTGCCGGCTTCCGTTGCTTGAGTGATGCTGACGGCTGCGGGCTGTACGTGGTGGACGACACCTGCACCAGCGCGATCGAGTATTTTTCCTAAAGTCTCTGCCTCTATTTTACCATGATTTCCTGTTACTGTAACTAACTTGGCACCGCCTGTAAAAAACTCCGGCGCGCCGCATTCATCCAGATTAATATGAGATGCCGCGTGACAGTAAACAGCGCCGTAAGGAGGAGTAACAACCGCCAGGGCTAGCGCATTAGCAGCAGAACCAGTTGCTACCGGAAAAACAGTCACCGATGTCTCGAACAAATCCGAAAATTTAACTTGCAAACGCTGTGTATATTCATCATCTCCGTAAGACATCACAGTACCGGAATTAGCCGCTGCAATCGCAGCCATAATCTCCGGCGAAACCCCGGTTGCATTGTCGCTACAAAAATTCATTAGAATAATTGGTAAATAGAATCTATAATATAACTCAACACTCAGCATTTAACACTCACGCATTAAACCAAGAGGAAGAATTATGGCAGAATACCGCCAAATAGAATACCGCATCGGCAAAGACGGCAAAATTACCGAAACCGTCCTAAACGCCACTGGTTCGAGTTGCACCGCAACCACCGCCGGAATTGAAAAAGCCCTCGGCAAAGTAGAATCTCAAGACTTGCTGCCAGAATACTACCAAGGCGAAGAAAATTTGAGCGTTGAACAAACGCAGACTTTAAAACAAGTTTAGAAGAGTTAAAGATGTTTGAGATCCTCGGTGCAACAGTTGATGTAACAACAGTGCCTGCCTTCAGCTTCGCGCTCGCTATCGGGGGCATTTTTCTAATTTTAGTCTACCTTTATGCTGCATCTGAGGCGGGAGATGCGATCGAGTTTAAGTACGATACAATTCTGCGGGAACGCATGAATCAGCTAGACATTCTCGATTGGCAAGATTTAGGCGAAAAAGCAGGCTTAAGTCGCTTTGCGGTGCGCTTAGTGCGGCAGGGAGACGTGGGAAAACTCACCCTAGACCAACTGAGGCGGCTGGCAACAGTGCTGAATTTGAATTTTCAAGAGTTCGATCGCACTTTGAGCGCGCTGCCCACATCGGCTACAATCACAACTAATCCCACCGAAATTGAAGAATTGAGGCAGCAGTGTTTCCGGCTGCGAGAAGAATTACAGCAGCAAAAAGCTCAACTAACTGCCGATTTTCGCCGCGCTACCTTTGAACAGTTGCAAACTTTGTTAACCAACTATCCCGCCGCCCGCAAAATGGCAGAAGCCAAGCCGGATATGCCCGCCAAAAATCTCTCAGCTTTGTTTACTCCCTTAGAAAACCTGTTATCAAGCTGGGATTTTCAAACAATCGGTTCTGCGTGGGAACAAACTGCTTACAATCCGCAGTTGCACCAGCCGGATGTTGAAGATATAACCGAAGGAGAATTAGTTTATATTCGATTTGTAGGCTATCGGGAGGGAGAGCGAATTCTTACTCCTGCTAAAGTTAGTCGCACCCTGCCAGCGGGAATGAAAAATTAAATTTTAAATTTTAAATCAACATGACTACAGTTGCCATTGACTTCGGCACCAGCAACACGGTTGTCTGCATTCTCAACCCGGATACGCAAACACCAGAAACTTTGAGATTGGGCGAAATGTCCCGCATTTTTAAAACGAAGAATTTGAGCGGAGATGTTCGAGAAATATCTGTAGTGCCGACTTTAGTTTTTGTGAACAAGGCGGGAGAGTTGGTGTTGGGAGAAAAAGTGCGATCGCAGCGATTGGGGCAATCCCAGCCAGACCGTTTTTTCAAAGCTTTTAAACGCAATTTAGCTGCAGACTTTCAGCCGCCGCCCCGTAATATCGAAGGCGAAACCTACACAGCCGAATCAGTAGCAGAACAGTTTATCATAACTATTTGGAAACAATTATATTTACAAAATATACAGGCAGAAAAAGTAATTTTCACAGTCCCAGTTGGAGCATTTGAGCGATATCTAGATTGGTTTCGCGACTTAGGAGAAAGTTTGGGAGTTGCGGAAATTCAGGTAATAGATGAATCCACAGCCGCCGCCCTAGGATATGCAGTAAAACGCCCCGGTTCTCTAGTTTTAGTAGTTGATTTTGGCGGCGGAACTTTAGATTTAAGTTTAGTTCGTACTGCTCTAACCCCCCCCTTACCACCCCTTACCAAGGGGGGGAGGAATCTCGCTCCCCCCCTTGACAAGGGGGGGCTGGGGGGGGTGCGTGCCGAAGTGTTGGCAAAATCCGATGCTTATGTCGGCGGCGAAGATATTGACATCTGGATTGTCGAAGATTATTTGCGGCAAATTGGTTCGTCGCGGGCAGAAGTCGGCCCAGTTGGCTGGCAAAACTTATTAGAAATAGCGGAAAAATTAAAAATTCAACTTTCTCAAGTTAATGAGGCGAAGGAAAGCTGGTTTGACGATGAAAATTTTATGTCTTACGACTTGCAGCTAAACCGAGACAAGCTTGAGGAAATTCTTGAATCTAGGCAGTTGTTAGAACAGTTGCGGGAAAGTTTAGATGAAGTGCTGAGTATTGCACAGGGAAAAGGTATCGGCAAAGCAGATATAGAACAGGTTTTGCTGGTAGGAGGAACTTCTTTAATCCCGGCTGTATCTAATTTAGTGGTTTCGTATTTTGGGCGGCAAAAAGTCCAAAGAGACAAGCCTTTTGAAGCCGTGGCACACGGTGCTTTAGCGTTGACACAATTAGCGAGTGTTGACGATTATTTGCGCCACAGCTATGCAATTCGCCTCTGGGAACCTTATGCTAAAGCTTATGCTTATTCGCCGATATTTAGCAAGGAAATGAAGTATCCCTGTAAAAGTTCCGAAGAGTTGACGTTGCAAGTGGCAATTGAAGGGCAAAGGGAAATTCGGTTAGATATTGGGGAAGTTGCGGAGGTATCGCAAGCGGAGGTTATTTTTAACGAAAAAGGGCAAATGACGAGCAGCTTGCTCAACAAAAAAACAGATTTTCGATCTCTGGAAAGCCACCACCAGCAGGTTTGCGTAGCGCATTTGAATCCGCCCGGGGTATTGGGAGTTGACAGGGTTTCGGTGAGTTTTGAGGTGGATGAGAGGCGGGTTTTGTTGGCGACGGTGCGGGATTTGGTGACTGGTAAGGTGTTGGTGGAAAAAGGGGCGATCGCCAAACTGCAATAATGATAAAATTTTTAGATAACATTCGGATATTGAAATCGCTCTTACAAAAAGTCTCGTCCGGATGGTGCGCGGACTGAAAAATATCGATTAAAATCAAATTTATGCTGCCATGAAAAAGCAACAAAATAAATTCAGCCACCTGACGGCCATCGAAAGAATTTATCTGTCATTTCCGGCAAGATTTTTATTGGATAAAAACTTGCTGCAAGGCAAAGTTTTAGATTTTGGCTGCGGCTTGGGCAGCGATGTGAGATTGTTGCAGCAAAAAGGCTTCGATATTACGGGTTATGACCCTTATTACTTCCCGGAATTCCCCGAAGATAAATTCGACACAATCATTTGCTTTTATGTTTTGAATGTTTTGTTCCCTGAAGAACAAGCTAATGTCCTGATGGAAGTGTCCCACCTGTTGAAACCGGGAGGGAATGCGTATTTTGCGGTGAGAAGGGATATCAAAAAAGAAGGCTTTCGAGAACATTATGTCCACAAAAAACCTACATATCAGTGCATTGTCAAACTTCCATTTAAGCCATTTCACCTAGATGAGTATTGCGAAATTTACAAATACGTGCATTACAACCATCAAAGAAATTCTACTAATAACTGCATATTCTGCAATCCGTATAAAAATCTAATTTTGCTAACTGAATCAGCAACAGCTTATGCGATGTTTGATGGTTATCCCGCCAGCAAAGGTCATGTTTTAATCATCCCCAAGCGTCACGTCGCTAATTATTTTGAACTGCCGTTTCGAGAGCAATCGGCTTGCTGGTTTATGGCTAATAAGGTACAAGAGATGTTAAGTAAAGAGTTTCAGCCTGACGGGTTTAATGTGGGAATAAATATTAATAAACAGGCTGGTCAAAGTCGCACTCACGCGGCTATTCATGTGATCCCGCGTTATAAGGGCGATGCGGCTGGGAATAAAGGCGGAATTAGGTATGTGATTCCCAAGAGTGGAAAATAAAAGTTAGCCAATTGTGAAAGAAATTATTTTTTACCGCAGAGGCGCCGAGAACACAGAGGTATAGAGAAAAGAGGAATTTATAATTTTTGTAAGGATTGTTATCTTTGAGCAAACGGCGAGCAAAATAGAGTTAAAATGTGTTTGCCAAGTCTCAAACTACACATTAGCAGCAATTTGGTGTTCTGTTTATGTCTAAGCGCAAAAAGCAAGAATGGCTTAAGGAAACCCTAGAGCTCAAAGAAGACCACAATTGGAAGTCAAAGTCTGGAACTCGAATTTTTGTAGCAGGAAGAGGTGCAGTCCGCTTTGATGTCCCGGAAGATTGGCATTTTGAACCGGATACTAATTCGTTCCGGTTTACGGATAAAAAGCCGCCGGATGATGATTGTCGTTTGGAGGTTTCGTTTAATTTGCTACCACCTGGTAACTGGGCAGATTTTCCGCTGGTGCCGCTATTACAGAAGGTGGTTGAAGATGAGACGCGGAATCCGATCGCTTTTGGGGAAATTATCCAATTGAAGCGGCAAACTGCCCGCATTGTTTGGACGGAATTTAAGTTTATCGACCCTCCAGAACAGCGGGAAGCTTATTCGCGAATCTGTATTGGATTGGGTTCTAATGTTCAGTGTTTGATTACTTTTGATTACTGGGTTGACGATGCAGAGCGTTTGACTCCTGTCTGGGATACGGTGATGGATTCGTTAGTTCTGGGTTTGTTTATTAGCGACCCTCGAACGGGGTTCGCACGTCCAGACTAGACCGATTTTCTGGGAAACTTTCAACAACTAATTTTGCTAAGTGTTGGATTCGCAAGCCATCGGTCAGTAAATTTAGAACCTACATTAAACTTTACAACCGCTTTGCCATGTAAATATCTGGCTTGCCAATTCCGTTGGCGTCGGGCATCACTCCCACGATCGCAAAACCCATTTTTTGATAAAATTCGTAGGGATGACCGCGCAAATTTCTAATTTTGGCGACGTGTTCCCAAACGTTAGGATAAAGATTGATGCCTGAAAGAGTGGTTTGATTGTCTTCGTCGTCGGTACCCACCCACAGCACGAGCCCTCCCTGGTTTTTAGCTTCTGTTGCTAAATCAGCTACGAGCGATCGACCAATTCCTTGTCCGCGAAATTCTGTTCCCACTACCAGCGGGTGAAGTTCCCAAACATTACCGTCATACTGTTTAATCCCGCCAATCCATCCCAAAACTTGATTGCTGTCGGCGACAGCAATTCGACTGATGCGATCGGCTCCCAAAGATTCTTGCACTTCTTGCAAAGCAGATTTTAGATCGGGCCAAGCATCGGGCCAATGCTCTTTAAAACCTTCAACTATTAATCTAGCTACCTGTTGAATTTTTGGCTCGTCAACCGCACGCAAATCTGTAATTTGTACGTTCATGAATTTACATACTAAATCAAGGATTACGGACTAATACGCTCACAAACCGGATTTTATAACCGGGGTAAACGGCAAAAACGAAGTCAGGACTCACGAGGGCAACATTCGCTACAGCTTGCCCGATCGCCAGCTTTCATATTTCAGTCTAGGCTAATTTTGCCATAAAATCGGATTTGGCGATCGGGTGAGGGCGATCGATCTTCTGCAGCGATAATTTGCGATCGCTAGTTTGCTAGATTTGAGGCGATCGGCTAATCCTGAAAATGCTATAATTATTAACAAGTTGTGCTTAGGGAGACTACGGAAATGCAGCTCGCACCATTTGAAGAAAAGATGTGGAATAGTTGGTCACAAAACACACCCGATCATCGCAGGTTCGAGCGCGACACATACCAGCGCTACGACTTCAAAGAAACACCAATCGTTACCGAAATTAACCGTGAAAAGCTTCCCCGGTTTGTTGAATCATTAAAGCTTTCTAATTATATAGAAATGCGATCGTTCTACCAAAGAAGGGGTCGTTGGACTGCGACGATGAAATCCCGATTAATAGAGTCATTTATTCTCAATATTCCCGTACCTTCAATAATTCTGTACAAACAAGATTTCAAGCCTTATGAAGTCTTGGATGGTGAGCAGCGAATCTCCGCTATTCAAGAGTTTTATGAAAACAAACTAAAACTGACTGAGCTGGAAATTTTGCCTGAATTAAATGGACATACCTACAGCAGACTTCCTCTACAAATTAGGGCTAATATCGATCGCCGATCCATATCCTCAATAGCAATTCTTGCCGAATTAACCTCCAACCCTGAAGCAGACAAGTTCCTCAAAAAGAAAACCTTTGAACGTCTAAATACTGGAAGATTAAACTTCAGCCAGCAGGAAATGAGAAACATTTTGTATGGTGGAAAGTTCAATGAACTGTTGCTAAAATTAGCGCGCAATCCCATATTTGCTGAAGCTTGGGGAATTCCGACAGACGATAACAGCCGAGACTTAGAGAAGAACATTATTTATGAAAAAATGGAAGATGCTGAATTAGTTTTGCGTTTTTTTGCCCTAAGGAATATAGAACATTATCAAATGGAACTGCTAGAGTTTTTAGACTTGTATATGATGAAAACTTTAAGTTTTTCACTGCACGACATTAATTTCTTGGAAGATACTTTTATAGAAACTCTTTCATTAGCCTATCGAGTTTACGGCCAGCATTTATTTAAACCATTCGATCCTCAATCTCAAACTTGGTCTGAACAATCCAATCGATTCTATTATGATGCGACTATGCTTGGTTTTAACAAGCATTTACTTGATGCCTATCAATTAATGTCTGGAAGACATCGCGTTATTGAAGCAACAAAAAACCTCTTTAACCAACCGGAAGCTCGTTTTTTGACAGGAGGTGGAACAAGTAAAGCAGAGATTCAGGAGCGGCTCAGAATATTTGACGAAATGCTTTCGCAAGTTATCGGAGAGTAACTTGCGATGTTTGAGGAGCTGATCGAGAAAGCTAGTGTCAAAATTTCAACAGTTCGTGCGATAATCAAGACTAACCATCGACTTAGAAGAATCGTATTTCGAGACAGTTTCAATAAACAGAAGTTGGCAGAAGATCCTGAATTGGCCGCATTAATAGAGGTAATTCCTAGCGAAAAGGAGTGGGAAATTTACGATCGCTCTGCTGTTGTAACCCGATTGTATGCTATTTACGAGCGCTTCGTTGAGGATTTAATTTCGGATTGGCTGCGACGGATGCCCGATTTGGTTCCACGTTATTCAGATTTGGGAGAAAAAATCCAAAATACCCATCGAGAGGGTATAGGGCGCTTATTGATTGACATCAAAAAGAATAGGTTTCAACACCTTTCAGTTGAGAAAGTAGTGCAAGGATTATCCTGTGGAATTACTGACACTGGAAAATACGAGCTACTTCCTGATGCTTTCCTATTGCACGAGCAAAATTTACGGAAGGAAGTGCTAGAAACAGTGTTGAAAAATGCTGGGATTGATGAGGCGTGGAAATGGGTAATTAACCACAAAGAAATTAAATATTTTGTAGAGGAAGTTCGCGGCAGTCAAAACACGGCAGAAGGAGAACTAAAACAACTGGTTGACTATCGAAATAAAGCAGCACACGGCTCTACAGATGAGATTTTGGGGACTCAAGAACTGTTGGACTTAGGTGATTTTGTTGAGGCTTTATGTAAATCCCTTGCCGATTTAGTCACCTACAATATAATTTTACGCCAGATCGATCGAGGGCTGGTAAGGGAGATTGGAAAAATTACTGAGTGGTTCAAAAAGCCACAAGCAGGGGTAGCCAAAGTTCAGCAAGTTACATTAACTGTAGAAGAACGTGTTTTTCTAGTTTTAGTTAATGATGAATTGTCGTACTGCTACGCTGCTAAAGTTGAGAGCCTTCAGCTTAATGATATTTCCCACAATCA
The DNA here is from genome assembly GCF_036700845.1 of Microcoleus sp. S13_C5. Lineage (NCBI taxonomy): Bacteria > Bacillati > Cyanobacteriota > Cyanophyceae > Oscillatoriales > Microcoleaceae > Microcoleus > Microcoleus sp. S13_C5. The sequence goes on along the minus strand of NZ_JAUBPR010000012.1, from coordinate 79,047 downwards.
TGTGGAAATAACCTCGGAGGCAGAAGTAGGGTTAAAGTTCGATCGGGATGCCAGAATAGGCTTGACTATTTATGTAACTAAATCAAACCCAGTTGAGTGAATCTTTCGTTAACTGCGATCGCCCGATCGCCAATTTCCCGCAAAATACTAACACAAGTGCCCTACAATTATCCCACCATCTGGCATCAACCAACCTGCTAACCCCATGCTTTGCGATTACCTGGTACAAATCCTCACCGCCCGCGTCTACGATGTTGCTCAAGAAACAGCCCTAGAAGTAGCCCCGAATCTATCAGCACGGCTCAACAATAAACTTTTGCTGAAGCGAGAGGATATGCAGTCGGTGTTTTCCTTCAAACTGCGGGGTGCGTACAACAAAATGGCGCAACTGTCGCCGGATTTGCTAGCACAAGGTGTGATTGCAGCTTCCGCCGGCAACCACGCCCAAGGAGTCGCCCTCGCCGCCCGCCACCTGGGAACTCGCGCGATTATAGTCATGCCCGTAACGACGCCGCAGGTGAAGGTAAATGCGGTGATAGCCCGTGGTGGAGAGGTAGTCTTGCATGGGGATGCTTACGATGATGCTTACGCCTTTGCGCGTCAATTAGAGGCCGAAAAAGGTATGACTTTTATTCACCCTTTTGATGATCCCTACGTGATTGCTGGACAGGGTACGATCGGCATGGAAATTCTGCGGCAACATCAAAAACCAATTCACGCAATTTTTGTGGCAATTGGCGGCGGGGGATTGATTTCGGGAATTGCTGCCTATGTCAAGCGGTTGCGGCCGGAAATTAAGATTATTGGCGTCGAACCGGTGGATTCCGATGCAATGAATCAATCGCTGAAAGCGGGTAAACGGGTGCGTTTGTCGCAGGTGGGTTTATTTGCTGACGGCGTTGCGGTGCGGGAAGTGGGGGAGGAAACTTTTCGGCTGTGTCAGGAGTATGTGGATGAGATTATTTTGGTGGATACGGATGATGTTTGCGCGGCGATTAAGGATGTTTTTGAAGATACGCGATCGATATTAGAACCTGCCGGCGCTTTGGCGATCGCAGGTGCGAAAGCTTACGTGGAACGGGAACAAATCGCAGGACAAACATTAATTGCTGTTGCTTGCGGCGCGAACATGAATTTCGATCGGCTGCGTTTTGTAGCAGAAAGAGCCGAGTTTGGCGAACGCCGCGAAGCCATTTTTGCAGTCACAATTCCCGAACAACCGGGAAGTCTCCGCAGGTTTTGCGAATGTCTGGGCAAACGCAATTTAACTGAATTTAGCTATCGAATTGCGGATGAGAAAGAGGCACATATTTTTATCGGCGTACAAATTCAAAACCGTGCCGATGCGGTGAAGATAGCCGCAAGTTTTGAAGGTTGTGGCTTCAAGACTTTGGATTTAACGGATGATGAATTAACTAAATTGCACGTGCGGCATATGGTGGGCGGGCGTTCGATGCTGGCCGATCATGAATTGTTTTATCGCTTTGAATTTCCCGAACGTCCGGGTGCCTTGATGAAGTTTGTCGGTTCGATGAGCCCTAACTGGAATATCAGCGTTTTTCACTATCGAAATAATGGCGCCGATTACGGGCGAATTGTGGTGGGAATTCAAGTTCCGCCCGATGAGATGCAGGAATGGCAGGCTTTTTTGGATACGCTGGGCTATCAGTATGGGGATGAGAGTCAAAATCCGGCGTATAAGCTATTTTTAAGATAGTTTGGTTTGTGGTTTTGAAACAAATTAATATTTAGGAACGTGTTCAAAAAAATATTGCCGTTTTTTTTGATGATTTTTGCTGTTGCTGTTGTGGCTGCAGTTGCACATTTTGCGATCGAACAACTTTCCAGCCCAGTCAGTTATTTTCAACCTGTGGATACCAGAGATGGTGCAGAGTTGTACAAAAAAGAACTACCCAACGGAAATCACGCTTATTTGCAAGTTATTAACGTCCAAAAAATGCAAATAGACCAGCTAATTGGAGAGGTGGATCGGATGGTTTTCAATAAAGGACTGTATTATCAGGGAGAAAACAAATATTACAGTCCTTTCTTTAAGAGCAAGTTATTCTCTGAAGTTAGAGGAGAATACAAAAAACTTTACGGTAATGGTGTTTTCTCCGTGATTAACTGTTCTTTTTTTGAACAATACGAACGCAGCACGCAGCTATCTTTTCCTATCAAATTTAACGGTCAAGTTATTACTGGCGGTAGCGGCATCTACGGCCCAGTCAAGAAACCCAAAGATTGGCAGTATAAAAATGTTCGATTGAAAGCTTTGGTCTGGAACGATCGAGAAGCATATATCACAAATTACGAACCGCAAACCGGAAAGCCATTGAATCAAAAAGAAGTACAAAATGCAGTTGTTACTTACAAATACAAGCACCATCCAGCTAAACTCATATCTAAAAATCCCGCAAATAGGTATCACGTTATCGGTACGCTGGACAAAGATGGTCGCAAGGGTAATGAATTGCTGGCAATTATCACAGTTAATGAAGCGACATTAGATGCAGCAGCTAAGTTAATGCGAGAATTCGGAGTGAAAGGAGATATCGTGACGATCGACGGCGGACTCTCAACTTATCTATTCAATCCTAAAATCGGGGAGATTATGTTGCCTCAATCAAATAATATTGCCACTCGCGAACTGCCGCACTATTTAGGATTTAGGAATAGAAAATCTCAGACAGCTTCACCAACAATATTAGTGGCTAAACCAGCAGTCCAAGTGCAGGTGGAAGCAAATAAACCTTATTTGATTTTGTGGAGAGACAATATTCAGGATGAGGTCAAGATTGAGCTGTATCGAGAGAATAAGTTGGTTGAAACCATAGCCAACCGCACGACTAGCGATGGGGTTTATGAATGGAAACCTAAGATTGCTGTAAAATCAGGGTCTTTGATTCGGATTTCAAGTGTTAAAAATGCCAAGGTGTCTGGGGCTTTGCAGTTGTGATTGTTGTTGGCAAAGAAATTTCATGGCGATCGCAAATTCCGCACATCCTCAATACTGAGTCCGGTTGTTTGACTGATAGTTGCATCATCCAGGCGATCGAGCAATTGCCGCGCGATCGCCAGCTTTTCTGCTTGAACGGCTTGGAGTATAGCTCCTTGTTGGTCATAAATAAACATTTCTCGCCGTTCGATATCCGCCAATTCATCGGGGGTTAAGTTCACTTGATTTGCGATGCCAAAGGCTTGATGAATCTCTGGAACGCTATCCATTACTGGCGGGACCTCCGTTATCGTCCTCGCATATTTCATGAAATAAATCCATTTATCGGCAATCGTTTCTAGCTGGTGTACTTCTTTGGTAAATTTCGGAAGTTCTACAAATACTAACTCGATGTTATTATCGGTATAGATGAGATTTGTGCTTGCTTCTTTGTAGATAAATCTCGAAATTAGCTGTTCGCTATTTGGAAACATCTCGAAATCAGTCAGTGTTAATGCAATCACGGGTTTGAGCATTCGGTAGCCTTCTCCTTTCTGCAATTGAAAGGCGTAAGTTTTGGCTGCGTTGTACAATACTCTCTTACCGAAAGACTCTACGTTTAATACCTGCATTTCAATAATGACTAGGGTACCATCGGCAAGTTTGGCTTTTACATCTAAATAAGTATCTTTCAAACCTTCGACTCTGGGCGGCAGGTTGGGGTTGATAATTTCTAAGTCTTCAATGGTAGGGTTGCCATCGTAAATCATGGCGTTGAGAAAACTGATCAGAATGTCTTTGCTTTCTGAGGAGCCAAATATTTTTTTGAAGGCGTAATCGGTTTTGGGGTTGATGAATGTCATGGTTAGAATCGGGAATAACGACCGCTGTGTCGATCGTAACACTTGATTTCATGGCGAGTAGGAAAAAACAGCCACCAGGGGGGTAATATCGCCAGCAGCTCATGCTTCATTCATCTTGCGAATCTCTTGTGCTTGTTGCTGTCGAAGCTGCAAATATGTTTCGACTTCCTGCTGATGATTGAGGTAAAAAGCGATCGCGGCATACACATCAGCCAATCGAGCGCGACGGATAACGATCGACGATTTCTTCTGCGGTTGTTCCCTGCTTAAACACTGCAATGACGGTATCCAAAGTCACGGGAGTTTTACCCACTAGCACTACGCCGTCAGCATTAGTTTCTAGGGGTGCCGGTTCCGCTACAACTACTAATGTCATGGCAACCTCAACGTTCGCGGTTTTAATTGTATTAGAAGGTCGATCGAACTTGACCAAGAATTTCTTGATGGTACCCGCCACGTGATTTATCCGTGGAATAAATTCAAAATCGAAAATCGAAAATCCTCAAGCCCCCGCATTTATCCGTGGGGTCAATCTAAAATCTAAAATCTAAAATCTAAAATCGATTGACGGGCGATCGCACGATTCCCAAACATCAGGTTTATGAAATGCGATCGCCCTACTCGTCAGTTGCCTCAATTCTTCTGCAACCATTTTGTCAGCACGCGCATCCACTGGCCTGTATTCGGTGCACGCTGCAAGTCGCTCCATTCTGCCATTTGGGCAAAACCTAGTCGCACCAGCCAATTTACTACGGCGGTTATGCCTTGGCGGGAGCCAACAACCATGATACGCACGGGTTCCCGGTTTTCTCGATCGTCCGTGGGCTCTGCCTCTTGTTGGGTGTCCTTGGGCGGTTCGATTGGAAAGTCTTTAGCCATTGGGAAGTCCTCATCTTCAAAATCAACCAATAACTACATATGTGTAGTTATCTCTATCATACTGCAATAACTACATATGTGTAGTTATTTACGGTTGGGGCATCCCTTGGCATCATGGGGTGCATGGGAAAAGCTGGTCAAGTTTTGAGAGATGTGCTGAACACCTATGGGATTAGCCAAAACAAATTGGCGATCGCAATGGGTGTGCGAAGTTCTGTTGTCTATCGTTGGTTTAATGAGTTGATAGATCCAACTGGAGACACGCTTGTGAAGATGGTTGTGGCGTTAAAGTTGCTCGATATAGATGCAGCGCGGGAGTTTGTGCAGCGCTATTTGGGTGAGATTTTGGAGGATGAGGGTGAGGGTGAGGTCGATCGATCTACAAACACAGAATAGAGTTAATGATAAAATTATGGCAGAGTGGCAATGACACCGAATTCAAAGCGATGACAGCAGCACTTCCCATTTCTCTCACTCTCGAAGCTTTCCTCAAACTACCGGAAACTCAACCTGCGAGTGAATTTATTAACGGACGCATTCACCAAAAGATTATGCCTCAAGGCAAACATTCTCGTTTGCAACTCAAGTTTTGCAACGCTGTTAATCTAGTTGGGGAAACAGAACGAATTGCTCTTGCTTTTCCCGAATTGCGCTGTACTTTTGGCGGGCGTTCTATTGTACCTGATGCTACAGTATTTGCTTGGGATAGAATCACTTTTGAAGCGGATGGCGAAGTTCCGAATTCCTTTGAAATTCATCCCGACTGGACAGTAGAAATTTTATCCGCAGACCAGAAAGCAACTAAGGTGATTAGTAATATTTTACACTGTTTGAAATACGGGACTCAGCTCGGATGGTTAATCGATCCAGAGGAACGGTTTATTTTAGCATTTATTCCCGGACGAGAACCAGTTGAGTTAACGGGACAAGATCGGTTGCCCGTGCCAAGTTTTTTAACATTAGATTTGACTGTGGAGCAGGTTTTTGGGTGGCTGAAAGCAGGTGGATAACTTGGCTCTAATTTCGAGCAGATCGCAAATTCCGCACATCCTCAATAGTGAGTCCGGTTGTTTGCCTGATAGTTGCATCATCCAGGCGATCGAGCAATTGCCGCGTGATCGCATTTTAGTAGCGATCGCGCGGCGGTATGATATTTCTCAGGTTGAAACGATTTGGTAGTTAAGGGCGATCGCACTTGGGTTTTCTGCTTAGGGCGATCGCCCTACTCGTCAGTAGCCTCAATTCTTCTGCAACCATTTTGTCATTCTTTTTGCTATTTGTGTTTGCTTAAGTGTAAAATTGGCGATCGACTAACCCACCGTATAAATCATAATGGTATATTATGTGATACACCTTCATAATTTTGTTCTTAAATCAGGCGATCAAACCGAAGGCTGCCTGAGTAGCTAATTTTTCGCATTCGATTTGGACAATCGTGAATTTCCTTTGAATTAGGATTTTTATTAGTTGAAGATTCACTCTGTGTTTTTTTCTTGGAAATGCTGATATGACCGATAGAGACAAAACGATATTGATAAGCATCAAGGAAGTTATGTTTGTGCCAAAATGCTTTGCCGATTTCCTTGCAATAGGCAACAAAACATTGTGCGCCAGTCAGTTGCTGAATAATTGTTGAATTCGTGCCTTTCGTTTTCTTTATCTCCAGACAAAGGATAATTTTTTCGGTGCCAGTATTCGTAACAATGACAAAATCAGCGCGCTTACACTCACCTTTCGATCCTGTAAAAATCTTTCTTGGTGCTGGGAAATAAGTATCTACATCGATGACGATCACCTTATCATCCTTTGGCATTCTATCAATCGTTACCGAATAACTATGCTGAGGTTCTGTGAGTGTGACTGAGTATTTGATCCCTTTTCCATCCTGTTGTCCTTTTAATTGCACTGTAGCCTTTTTATTAATCATCTCCTTGAGGATATCAATATCAGACAACATTACTCCTCTCCCCAGATGATCGCTTCCTGAATTCGGTTCATCGTTTCAATGGTTTTATCAAAACTGCGGGCTTCAATACCCAGTTCCGGGTCGATGTCGGCGGCTGTAAGGGTTTGGCATTTAGTCTTTCTTGTTTTGCCATCTAATTGTATCAATACCTCTTCCGCGATATAGACTTTGATTTTTTCAGAAGAGATTAGTTCGGCTTCTAGATAGCCTTCTTCTTTAGCAATGCGCTTGAGATGGGGTTTGTCATGGTTGAGCATGATCAGGGTGTTCAGTTCTTTGATGATGTAATCGCTGTGGGTAGTTATGAAAATCTTAATCCCAAGATTAACAAGTCGGGCCAAAAGTCGCGCCACCCGGCGCTGATTTTCTGGGTGTAGGTTCAGTTCCGGTTCGTCCACCATCAGCAAATCACCAATTCGAGCCTGATGTCTTAGGTAAAAGCCGATATCTAGTAGAGAACGCACGGCGCTTGAACTTTCATCCATAGAAAGCTTGACCTGTTTACGCTTCTTCGGCACATAATAAAGTTCATCGTTCCGCGTAACTGTGTACTCGCCGCCGATAATGTCAGCAAAATCTTCCAACACGTCGGGATGGTTGTCAGAAATGAAACTGCTGTTCTTGGCAATGGTTTCAAGTTTCCGCATAAAATCTACATTTGTCTTTATCGGCAAGGCATAATCTCCATAATCTTTAAGTAGAACTTTTACTAGATCAATATCTTGGCTAGCCTGACCGATTTCTTTAAATAAGCGATTGCGGTCGAAATTCAAGTCTTTGCGAAAAATAGCAGCACCAGTCCGTTCGCTGCTGGCTATGAAAGGACGAGGGAAAAGCTGAGCAAAAATCATATTTTTCAGTGCGTCGGCAATGATGAGCTCAAGGATTTCTCTGGGAATTTTTACTTTCTCTTTCTCAACAAGCAGGGTGACAAATAATTCTGTACTTTTTTGTTTTTTGGTGATCGAGAAAAGTGATGCCTCGCCGGAGCCAATTTTTAGATCGAATTGGGTGGACAAATCAATATTTGTGGTGTCCAAGCTCACCTGAAATTTGGTTTCTTTGAATCGTTCAGACGGTGCTGCAAAAATCTTTGGTAATTCCTTGGTATATGCGTGACAACCTTCAGCAAGAATCTTCTCAGTCTGTTCGACATATTCTGGTATATCAAGACGAACTACGCCGTCAGCAAGAAGCAGGTCGATTTTGTCAGCATTGATTTTGATTGGAAACCTATCTTGCCAAGTAGACAAAAAGCCAAACAAGGCATAAGTTGCGTAAGTTTTGCCAGTATTGTTACCACCGCAAATGATTGTCAGATCGCCAAGGGTGAATTCGGCTTGCTTTAAAGCACCAAGATTTTTAATTTTAATTTTCATTGTCGTATTCCTTGAGCGATCGCCCACCATTATCACTTTTTAACCATGCCAAGAGCCGAAAACTCGTAGCGATTCGGACGATCGCGCTTTAGCATCAACCTTTCAATAATATCGCCCCCAACTCGATCGATCGCAACCAACGCTTACCCTGCAAACTCATAGGCAATATTCGTGATGCGGCCGCGCCAGTAGGGCAATAGCGAGCCATCAGGCAGTTGCCACGCCACCTCGCCGGAGAGGGGAATCCGCATACCGTCTCGCAATTCGTAGTCCCAGAAGCGGCCCTGCCAGGGCGCAAACACCAGTCCCCCGTTAACTGTACGGGCGCGGGCCTCGGCGCGGATACTGGCGATTAGCCCTGCTTCATCAAAGCGGAAATCCAGGGAAACAGCGGTGTCGCCATCCTGTAGCGTTGCTCTGGCCGAAGAATTGTCGATCGCCTCCCAGCGAACACCCTGACTCGGCAGCAGTCTCGTCGGATACCAAGCCGCCTCCGCGAAAAAGCGCATCAGTTCCCCAAGTGCCGCTTCTGGAGTGCCGCGGATATCCGCCAGAGTCACCAGGCCCAGCAGCGCCGCATGGAGGATGCCTTCGCCAGAAATGTAGGCATCATGAACAAACGCATTGATACCGGGCATCATGGCAATTCGCCCGTCCCAGTCAAAGCCAGGGCGCTGAGTAATTACGAGTTGAGTTGAGGTGAAGGCGCTCCATTTTTCTGCGGTTTCGCTCATGTTAAACGTGCCTTCGTGGGAAACCCGCGCTGCTGCAATTAGCGGTTGTCCCTCCTTCAGCACCGCGCGAAAGTAGCGCTGCACTGGCTGGGGTAAATCGGCAATTTCCCGCGCATCAAATGTGAGAGGTTTAATCGGCGATCGCGCAGCTTCCAGATTCGCTCGCAGTTCCTTGGTACTCAGATCCCCGCGGTATGCTCCAAGGGCGATCGCGCCAACAATGCCAACTACAAGCGCGAGGATAATTAGTACGATCGCCGAGCGCCACATGGTGATTCCTCTTGATAGGTAAAAACGAGTTAATCAAGCGCGAGTCCTAAACCCATCGACCCACTACAACTCTCAGCGTTCCATCTGCCAAAGTTTCCTCTTCTTCAACATGAAAACCCTCTGACTGCACCGCCGCCATCAAACTTTTGCGCGCGTATTTTTGACTAATTAAATTGACAAATTCCTGCTGATTAATTCTAGCGCCCCAAAAATCCGCCACCAATTCGTAATCCTCTCCGCTGCGGCGAAAACCCAAATCGTAACCGTTGGATTGCCGAATCACGTACTCCGCATTAGTTTTGTCGCCGCGATAACCCCGTACCTGCACATTGGACTCTACTTGATAACCCAACTCTTCCAACACTTGATGCAGCAGTTCGCCGTTTTTGATCTGAACCTTGATCGTTGTGAAGTGTGACATATCACTTTCGGATTTTTGTGTGAAACGCTGATTTGATTATAATACTATAAACAGCAACAGTCAATAAGTTAGAAGTTGCGATGTTAAACCTGGTTTGAGCGTCAGCGAAAGCAGCCAGGTTACAAGCCCTCGGATTCATATGTTCAGAAATTAACAACATAGTATCCGATAACAATTCCCCGATTCATCCGTGAGTTCGCTTTTTTCAATCCTCCAATTATTCAATCTAAAATCCAAAATCTAAAATCTAAAATCGTATGATGCCAGACAATTCTAACCAACCCAGAGAATATGATGCCGTCCTCGGCGGCCAAAGTCAAATCCCGATCGCCGGCGCTGTTTTGGGAGGCATCGCGGGGGTCAAGCAGCGCTTCAACAGTCCTAGTATCGAGTCACGGATTGCCGCTGTTAAAGATGCTCCTAAATAGGGAGGCGCTGGTTTAAATTTAGCAATTGAGGCGCTGCTTGACCCCGCAGCAGAAGTGCAGCGAGTTGCTTATTTAATTTTGCGATCGAGGACAGAACCTCTAGTGCGCCAAGCTTTAAAAGAATTCGTGCCTTACAAGCTTTTTGACTGTATCCGCACTGTCAAAACAGGCACAAATCTGGCGATTAGTCCCGGAGGTAATCGCACGGCGAGTTTGCACGGGAAAATAATTAGAATTTGCGATGTAGAGACTGGAGAAATACTCTATACTGTTGACAAGTATCCCCGCGCTCAAGAAACTTTTGTCCTTTGCAAAGAAAGCGAAGTTTTTGTGAGGAGCAGAAATACTCCGAAACACCGTGCGATCGAAATTTGGCAGGGAGGAGAATTGCGGCATACTTCCCTCGGACATGAAGAGGAAATTAGCGCAATTGTCATCAATCCCGACAGTCAAGTTATCGCCAGCGGTTCGGCAGATACTACGATCAAAATTTGGAATTTAGAGACGGGAAAGTTAATCTGTACTTTTGGCAGTCTTTTAACTTGGAAAGCTCATAAAGCAGGAATTGTTAGTCTTGCTTTTAGCCCGATCGCACCAACTCTCGCTAGCAGCAGTTCTGACGGTACAATTAAACTGTGGAACCTCCGCAGCAGAGAATGCTTCCAAACAATTAAGGGTTACGCGAATTGTCTCGCTTTCAGTCCAGACGGGCAGACTTTGGCGGCTGGCGGCTGGGACAGAAATATTAAACTGCGCCAGCTATCGAATCCAGATAGTTCAATCACATTGGCAGGGCATTTTAACTCGATAAATGCGATCGCCTTTAGTCCCGACGGACTCACTGGTGTCAGTGCTAGTGCCGATGGTAATATCAAATTTTGGAATGCCAGTACGGGCGAAAATTTTTACACTCTCAGCGGACATCAAAGCTCTGTTACTTGTCTTAGTTTTAGCAGCGATGGTGCAACTATTATCAGCGGCAGTATCGACAAAACTGTCAAAATTTGGGGAATTAATTGAAGGAAGTTCGGCAACGGATTCTGTAACGGATGTAGCGGATGGAAGAAAGAAGGAATAGGGAATAGGGAATAGGGCAGAAGGCTGAAGGCAGAAAGAAGAGGGAATCGACCTCATGATTTTCACAAATTAAGTACCTCCTAACCATTCAGCCGCTGCCTATATTTCAATTGTCCCGATTCCCTCTTCCTCGGTGCGTGAATCTACGCAAACAAATATAATAAATTTACAATCCCAGTTCTTGTGCAAGCCTAGGATTGCGGAACTTCTTTTTGCACTACTACAAATAATTACCGTAAAAATACCGACTGGCAGGCATTATTCAGCTTATTATCAATTTGTGAACTGTCGCCGAAAAGCCTGAGCGAGCCGCAATTTCTGAATCCTTTAAAGTAGCTTTAATATCGCATCTTGGTCGGATGAGTATTCCTGCTAATTGTAATATTTCACTTAAAAAGTTTATGCTTAAAAGATAGGCTGGGGTTAAATATACAGTGCGCCCTAGAGTAACCATGTCACACTGCAACCAATCCATCTGTCCTTCCGGCAATCTCGCAGAAATGTGCGACACTGCTGCCAGTTGGCAGCAAAAAGCCGATCGACTAACGGTAGAATTAAATACCACCCAGGAACTGCTTCACGCAGAAATCGATCGGCTCAAACAAGCCAACGAAACCCTGCACGCAGCCGTCAGTTGTGCCCCAATTTTCCTATGGGCAACAGACAGAGACGGCAAGTTAACTCTTGCAGCAGGGAAAGGATTAGAAAATTTGGGGTTCAAACCAGGTGCAACTGACGGGCAGTCGATTTTTGAAGTTTACACTAGCCAGCCAGATATCTTAGAAAATATTGCCGAGGTAGTAGCAGGAAACGATCGCACTTGGAATGCCCGAGAGGGGCATTTTATTCACGAAATTCGATCGACAGCGCTGCGAGATGGAAACGGCGAAGTGGTTGGGGCAGTGGGTGTTTCTACTGAAATTACCGAGCGCGAGCAGTTGATCGCCACTCTGGAAACGGCAAATCAAGAATTAGAAGACAGACTGCAGCAGCAGACGGCATTCTTCAATGCAGCACTTGCCGAAAGCGAAAAAAAGTACCGCAACCTCGTAGAAACCTCCCAAGAATTGATTTGGTCGATCGATATTGAAGGCCTCTTGACTTTTGTAAATTCCGCCGCCAAACGCATCTACGGTTACGAACCGCCAGAAATGATCGGACGCCGCTTCACCGATTTTTTAGTTCCTGATGAAGAAAGTAGACCAAGAGAAATATTTGCCCAACTTTTAGCGAGAACCAAACTTCACCCACAAACCGCTAATTCTCCTTACGAAACAGTACACATTCGCAAAGACGGTACTCCCGTCCACCTGCGCGTCAACAGCATCGTCAACCAAGCTGAAAACGGCGCTATTTTAGGCTTGTGCGGAACGGCGACAGATATTAGCGATCGCAAGCGAGCGGAAGAAGCACTCAAAGAAGCTACAGACCAACTTCGCGCCGTCTTGGATGCGGTACCCGGACTGATTTCTTGGATCAGTTCAGATTTGCGGTATATCGGAGTCAACCAGCACTTAGCAACCTCATTCAACCTGTCTCCTGAAAGCTTTGTCGGTCAAGAAATTAACTTTCTCGACAAAGGCTCGACTTTCGGAGAACTGATCCGAATTTTTTTTGACAGTTCATCTCAGCAAATCTGCCAAGAAATAGAAATAGAAATTAACGGTTTCGTCCGCAACTATTTGATAGTAGCTCAGAAATATCATCAGGGAACCGCAGCAGTTTCTGTAGGAATAGACATTACCGACCGCAAGCGTGCAGAAGCTCTCAAAAACCAATTGATATGCTCGCTGCAAGAATCAGAACACAAATTTCGTAGTCTTTATGAAGCCACCAGCGACGCAGTAATGTTGCTCGACGAAAAGGAATTTTTTGACTGCAACCCCGCTACCTTAAAAATATTTTGCTGTAGCAACACAAAACAATTTTACGGCAAGAAACTGAGCGATTTTTCCCCACAATTTCAGCCTAGCGGACAAAACTCATCCAGTCTAGCAATACAGAGAATATCGACAGCAATGCAAACAGGTAGCTGTCGCTTTGACTGGGTACACAAACGACTCGACGGTTCAGAATTTCCCGCTGAAGTGCTGTTAAATGCAATGGAAATTAACGGACGAAAAGTAATTCAAGCAGTAGTGCGGGATATTACAGATCGCAAGCGCGACGAAGATGGCATCAAAGCATCCCTCGCCGAAAAAGAAGTTCTCCTCAAAGAAATTCACCACCGCGTCAAAAACAACCTCCAAGTTATTTCCAGTTTGCTCAAACTTCAGTCCCGCTATATCCAAGACACCCACGTTAGTGAAATGTTAAAAGAAAGTCAAAACAGAGTCAGATCAATGGCCCTGGTTCACGAACAATTGTATCAATCCAAAGACTTGTCAAACATTGACTTTGCTGAATACATCCAAAATCTCGCCCACAATTTATTCCAAGCTTATGAAAATCATGCAGAAGGCGTCAAGTTGCAAACAACTATTGCGCCGTGTTCTCTCAATATTGATACGGCAGTTCCTTGCGGGTTAATTATCAACGAGCTGGTGACAAATGCCCTCAAATATGCCTTTAAAGGACAAGTTAAAGGTAAAATTAACATAGATTTCACTTTAGAGAATAACAGAGTTTGCGTACTAACCGTGAGCGACAGCGGAATTGGTTTTCCTCAACACTTAGATTATCGCAAAGCCCGAACATTGGGTTTGCGCCTGGTAGGGTCTTTAGTCAAGCAAATCCGGGGGGAAATAGAACTGTTAGAAACTACTGGAACCACTTTTAGAATAACCTTTTCTCAACCCAAATTGCACTCTGAGGAGAAAATTTAATGTCAAACAAAAAAATTCTGATAGTTGAAGACGAGAGCATTATTGCGGAAGACATTTCCGACAGTTTGATATCTCTAGGATATAGAATAACTGGGATGGTCTATTCGGGAGAAAAAGCGATTGAATCCGCAGCCAAGTTGCGCCCGGATTTAGTTTTAATGGATGTTAACCTGCAAGGAGAAATCGACGGCATTACAGCAGCCGAAGAAATTCGGTTGCGTTTTCAAATTCCGGTAGTTTATCTGACAGCTTATGCCGATGAAACTACTTTGCGACGAGTCAATAGTACAAAACCGTTCGGCTATATTGTCAAGCCATTTGAAGAAAAAAACTTGCACACAACTATTCAACTGGCACTCTACAGACATCAGTATGACAGCTTGACAAACCTGCCGAATCGTTCATTTTTGCGAGAAAAGTTAACTAGAGTATTAGATGGCCAAAAAGAATTGTCAGGAGTCGTTCCAGTTGTCACGCTTAGCTTAGATAAAATCAACCGCATTAACAGTACCTGGGGACACGATATCGGCGACTCGGTGCTTTGCAGCATCGCCCAGCGGCTAACTAACTGTATGGAAAACATTAATATTGTTGCTCGTTTGGAAGCTGCTGAATTCGCCCTGATTCTCAAACCCGTTGCAGAAAAACAGGATGTGGCTAAGATTGCTCAAAACATTTTAGATATTGTATCCCAAGGTATGATTGTCAAAGATTGCGAAGTGTCTGTCACTGCTAGTATGGGGATCTGCTTGTATCCCGGGGACGGCACTGACGGAGATGAAATGCTAAAAAATGCTTATATAGCCATGTATCAATCTCAGCAGAAAGGCGGCAATACTTATAATTTTTATAATGCAAAAAATGCTAATTTTTTTATCAATACACTTCTTCAAGAAACTTGCTTGCGCCATGCTTTAAAAAGCTCAGAGTTTGAAATATACTATCAGCCGCAAATAGAAATTAAAACAGGTAAAATTATTGGGGCTGAAGCTTTGGTGCGCTGGAATCATCCAGAACGAGGGCGAGTTTCCCCAGGGGAATTTATTCCAATGGCTGAAGAAATGGGCTTGATTGCGCCGTTGGGTGAATGGGTATTAGAGACTGCTTGCAGGCAAACTAAAACATGGCAAAGAGCAGGTTTACCGCCCCTGCGAGTGGCAGTTAACGTGTCAGCCCGTCAATTCGAGCGCAAAAATTTCACGGAAAGAGTCAGGGAGATATTAACAGAAACTGGTCTTGATCCCAAGTGTTTGGAATTAGAACTGACGGAAAGTCTGGTTTTGCAAGACGAAATTGCAGCAGCTAAAGCTTTTACGATGTGGAAAGATCAGGGGATTAGGATAGCAATTGATGATTTTGGGACTGGATATTCTTCTTTGAGTTATCCGAAACGCTTTCCGTTTGATGCGATCAAAATAGACAAGAGTTTTATTCGCGACATTGCAGACGATCGCCAAAATGCAGCGATAACAATAGCGATTATTCAAATGGCACACTGCATGAACATGACGGTGGTGGCTGAGGGGGTAGAAAATAAGCAGGAACTTGATTTTTTGTGCGAGCACGAATGTGACGAAATTCAAGGCTATCTTTTCAGTCAGGCTTTGCCAAGGGCTGAGTTTGAAGCGCTGCTGAAAAGCGATAAGTGCTGGGATTTACATCAATTCCGGTTGCAATCCTCCGGAATTGTTGAGTGTTGACTGTTGGCTGTTGACCGTTAACTGTTGACAACTGCCCACTGACAACTGACCGGAAATTGGGGTGCAAGCCCCGTCCTTCTGGGACGGCTTTAATTATTTTATTGAAAAAGCGTCCCGACGTTCGCTCATAGTTGTGGTATAATCAGGTAGGAGAATAGAGCAAATGTTTAATTTAAACTACGAATTCAAACTTAAACCAACAACGGCACAGACAGCAATCTTTGAGGATTGGCTAGAACAATGCCGTCGCGTGTATAACTACGCATTAGCTGAACGTAAAGACTGGTTTAAGTCTCGTAGTTGTCAGATTAACGCTTGCTCTATCCGATCTGAATTCATCATAGGAGCCGAAACAAAACGACCAACTTATGCCAGCCAGTGCAAAAGTTTAACTACGGCTAGGGCAAACATACCCGCTTTGGCTGCTGTTCAGGTACACGTTCTACAACAGACACTGAAAAGACTTGAAAAAGCTTTTGTAAGTATGTGGGAACAAAAGCACGGTTTCCCTCGGTTTAAGAAAGCAGGAACAATGCGATCGTTTGTATTCCCACAATTGGGGGTTAACCCCGTCCAAAATCAAGCAGTGAAGCTTCCTAAGATTGGTTTGGTTAAGTTTCATCAATCACGGACTATCCCTGATGCTGCAACGATTAAGCAAGCAAGGATAGTCCGTAGGGTTAGCGGTTGGTACGTGATGTTAACCCTACAATGGGACGTTTCAGCGCCAAATCCAATGCCCCACGGTGAAGGTATCGGGATTGATGTTGGATTAAC
Source organism: Microcoleus sp. S13_C5 (assembly GCF_036700845.1). NCBI lineage: Bacteria > Bacillati > Cyanobacteriota > Cyanophyceae > Oscillatoriales > Microcoleaceae > Microcoleus > Microcoleus sp. S13_C5. The sequence goes on along the minus strand of NZ_JAUBPR010000012.1, from coordinate 62,790 downwards.
TAATTTCATAGCAACTTCTAACGGTCTTTTAGTCAAGCGCCAAAGATTTTTAAAAGACGCAGAACGCAAGCTTAAATTGCTGCAACAACGTGTCGGTCGTAAAAAACTAGGTTCTAACAATTGGCGTAAAGCTCAAAAGAAAGTCGCCAAACTGCATCAATACGTTGCTAATAGTCGGAAAGATTGGCATCGTAAATTATCTCATCAAATCTGCCAAGACGTGGGGATGATTTTCGTTGAGGATCTGAATCTGATTGGGCTGTCTAGGGCGATGCTAGGGAAACACTGTTTAGACGCAAGCTGGGGTCAGTTCTTCACAATCCTAGAGCAAACTTGTTGGAAATATGGCGTGTACTTTCAGAAGGTAAGCGCCGACAAGACAAGTCAGACTTGCCCTAACTGCCTAACGGAAACGAGTAAAAAAGATTTGTCAGAACGTACTCATTCATGCTCAAATTGCGGCTATACAGCCGACAGAGACGTTGCAGCGGCCCAAGTAGTTCTAATTAGAGGACTTGCAGCCGTAGGGCATACGGTCAAGATGCTTTCTGAGGGTAAATTCGTCGGAATCCCTGCGAAGAAAGAATCCTCATGCCTTTAGGCTAGGGTATGTCAATAATTTAAAAGATACGATCGCCCAACCAACTTCCCAGCCACAGCCCAAAACCGGAAGTAGCCACCAACAGGATAAACGTATAAAGCCCGCTGCCGTTGTGGCTCAACCTTTCTGCAGCTACCATCCGCGCCACAACTCCAGCAATAATGCCGATCGCAGCCCAAGCCCCATAAACAGTCTTAGACCCGGCGATAGCCAAGGCTTGGACGATCGCCCCCGAACCCGCCCCAGCAAAAGCCCCCGCCCACGCCCCAATCCCCAGCCCGATCGCACCAGAGAGCCCGACGGGGCTGCCAGAATTCACGCCTAGTTCCGTCGCCAGCCCGCACGTCAAGCCGACAATCGCCCAACACACGGCCGCCACCAACGCCTTGACCCAATTCCCAGAACCAGTTCCAGCCATCAATCCCACCACTGTCACCACTCCCGCCACGGCCAAAACTCCAGCCACTGCCCGAGACTCTGCCTCGGAACTGGCGATCGCCCCCAAACCCGCCCCAACTGCGCCCCAAGCAGCCCCTGTGACCCTTCCTCCCGCCTGAAAACCGGCGATCGACCCCCCTACCGCCCCAGCTAAAACTAACGCTGCCAGCCAAACTCTAGGCGTTGCTGAACCCTCCGCCAGCAAAATCGCGGCCCATAGCCAATCTGCACCGCAGATTAAAGCCCACATCCACAGCGGGGCGTCTGATACCGATACCGTCAAAATCCAACCGGTCAAAGCGTAACTCGCCACGGCGATTGCCAGCGGCCCCCAAGGGAAGCTTGAATAGTGTTGAGATGGCCGCACTTCCCTCGGCGCGCTTCGCGGTTTTGAGTATTGAGTTGAAAATTCTGTTTTCCTTCTCGAAGTAAGCTTTCGATAGTTTTGAGATGGCCGTGCTTTCCTCGCAACGATTCGCCCTGCTTGCTTCCTGCCCCGCCACCCTTGACGATTGTGAGTGGTAAATCGTTTCTTGCTTGAAGAGGTTTTTTGAGTGAGAAATTTTTTGGAGGCAGTTTGTGGGCGGGTTTGAGGGCGCTGGGAACCAGGCCTGGCGGCTGATTTTCCAGAACGCCTTCTCAGCGGCTTTTCCGGCGCAGGGGGCGGTGGCTGCTGAAACTGTTTTTCGATCGACTTCGATTCAGGCTGACTCAGAAACAACACCAACTGCTGGTAAGCTTCATTAATTTCTGTTAATCTTTGGTGAGCTTTTTGTTGCAGGCGGTCATTGTGGGCAAACCGATCGGGATGCCACACAAACGCTAAATCCCTGTAAGCACGCTTAATGTCTTCTAGGGAACTTCCCGGCTCAATTTCGAGGATTTCGTAGCATCGATTAATGTCAGCCATAGGCTTCGATCGGCAGTTGTTGGTAAATTTGCGTGAAGCGAAGCTATCCCGCACGGAATCGTACTTAACATCTTGTACTATTCTCAGCCAAGCTGCACAGTCAAGCGATTTGAGATTTGAGATTTGAGATTGGGACTTACGCATCACAACCTTCTGAAACCAGGTTTTTTACCGTTTCTGCGAGCTGTAACGAAGTATGATGCAAAAAGCCCGGTTTCTGACCACCCGTGCGTTTACCGCTTGCGAGTCATAGAACATAACATCCAAGATTTCTCTCTTTGACTGAGTAGGCGGTCTGGTTTTCTTGTTTCGTGGTAATAATGGCTCGATGAGTCCCCGCTCTTTATCGGTTAAGCTGCGGGAGTACGACATTTTTTTCTGATCTTAGCTCATCATCATAGATCCCAAATGGCTTCTATAAGCTTTACAGCTATTTACTTGTACCTCACCAAACCGTGAATTGCTATATACTGGAGAAAACAATTCGCCCTCAATGGCCAATGTCAGAATTGTACTATTGAACTAAGAATAAATGGCTCATGCTTCCCTTTGCATCTCATATTGTATGCCAAACTTTACTTTTATTGAGTGTGTTAGATATCCCACGCACAGCAACCTAAGTCTGGATTGGTACTGAACGAATTACTGATGGTATTGGACAAGGAGGCTCGGTTCAACTGGAACTATAAATTGACGGCAATAATGTCCGATAAATATACGGTTTTCATTTGAATGGTACTATCTATGATGGAACGATTAGTACAAAATTGGCTCAGGCGCGGTTGAGACACTGTTCACAAGATTTGTGTGTAACTTTAAACCGAATCAGACCCAAGCAAACAATTTTATATTGACTACACCGAACCAATAAATCATAAAAATATCGAATGAACACTATCAGATATCGGTCAGCAATAGGTATTGGCTTAGTAACTGCTTGGAGCTTGTTTTACTGTGCAGTATCTAGCAACTTACCTATGCTCAATAAAATGGAACTCGACATTCAGGATCATCTAATACGACTTCATAAACCAGGGCTTATGCCAAAAGAAATTCTACTGCTTAAGATCAAGCAGCCTGCCATTTTAGGATATAACTTTCATAACTTATATAAACTGAATAATTTCTATGCAATTTTAGTAAAAAGCTTAATCAACAGTGGTGCAAAGCTGGTCGTCATAAATTTGCCTACTCAAATGAGCCAGTACATTGAGCTTGATACAGATACTCAGTTAGAACATCCCTTTCAAGAGTTGATTAGTAAATATTCAAACCAGATTGTTTTGGTGGCTCGTCCGAGTAAATTACCCTCAGAAAATTCAGTCATAAATAATTATCATAATTTACTTCCTTTCGATAATGAAAGTATAAATCCCTCTATTCCCCCAGAGCAGATAGTAAGTTACTTCAGATATGCAGCACATCCACAAAGCTTAGACAGCCCAGCTCGAAAAGCCGAGCTATATTCCTATTTTAGCTATGAAGATGATCCCGATATTAATATACATCATAAGGTTAAATCTGTAGCAACGATGGCCTTAGAAAAATTCTATATGAACTCAGGAAATCTCAAAGGTTTTCAAAATATTACTAATTTACAAACTCTTTTATCTTTTCAAATGAACTTCTGGGGTTCTGCTGATACATTTCCTAGTATTGGTATTCATTTTCAATGTCCTTCCTCTCAGCTAGAGATAGAACACTGTAATCCTTCCTTTGACCCCCAATCTCTTCAGAAGCTCCATGATAAACTTGTATTAATCGATCTTCCCGAAGGGAAAGGATTTGAAACCTATCGAGAACTATCTCCTTTTGGGGAGATGTCGGTTGCAGAAGTAGAAGCTAATCAAATAGCTAGTTTGATGACCAATTCATTTCTGACAAGAATCCCGAATTGGTATGACTACATCATCACAACTTTGGGTCTTGACTTCATAAGCCTATATATACTTAGCAAAGGCAAAAAGCATAAACTTATACCTGTTCATCTGCTGGTTGGCTGGCTTCTTCCGATATTGGTAGGAAGCTATGTATCTTTAAGTTTTATCTTGTTCTATCAAGGGTTAATTCTTCCATTATCCATCCCAATCTTAGGTTGGGTTGGAACAGGTTCAGGTGTAGCCATTTATTCAATTCTCAAGCAGTCTATCCAACAACAGCAGAAATTAGCTGAGCGACAGGCTGTTCTTTTGCAATCGCGGAAACTCCTCCATCGAGTCGCAACAGACATTCATGATGGCCCACTTCAAGATCTCAAATTGGCAATGGATAGTATTGAGCTTCTAGCCCTCAGTCATCCATCTCCCGTGATTAACTCAATCTTAGATCGATTAGAAGCAGTTGGACTTGCGCTTCGCAATCAGCTCAGCAGCACACGCACAATTGCAGAAAAGCTAGAGATTACACCAGAGCTGCAATCTGGACTGGATCGGGGGATACACCAATGGCTCCAAAAACTGATTAACTCAAGAGAATTAACCTTGAGTGTCAAAGAGCATCTACAACCCTTGCGAGAACCCAAATCTGATAGTGCTTGGATTGATTCGAGAGAGGATATCTTTCGCTTTTTTCGAGAAGCGATCGCTAATGTGATTCGCCATGCCCAACCTCCAAACGGATCGGCAACGCAAGTTTCAGTCTCGCTTACTCAAAAAGATCATCAGTGCCGATTAGTGATCGAGAATAATGGAACTAGCCTAACCCCTATCTTATTAGATATTCCTCACAAGAAACGTCGTAGTGGTGGATATGGCACTAAACTGATGAAAACTATTGCCGCTGAGATCCCAAATGGGTCTTGGCAAAGGGTTCCATTAGAAGAAGGTGGGATGCGGGTAACACTTGAATGGACGATGGATACCCCATAAGATGATAACAAAGAAGGGTATAACTACCCGATCAACCTACGTTTAATTGCCTCCATGCAAACTGCGATTCTGGTATTAGTAAGTTGACCATCAAGCTGATCGACATTCAGTTTTGCTTTGAGACTCTGGACGTAGTTCTGAGCTGTTTTGAGGGATATATGCATCCGATCTGCAATTGCCTGATCTGTAAGGGCTTGGTTACATAACAAGTCCAATACCGTTCTATCCTTATCAGTCAATGGCATTTCGTTCATTAAATTACGAGGAATCTTACACTGTCCAGCTAAAGCACTACGACCTCCTTCTAGAAAAGCATTCCGTCTTTCCATTTTATTAACGACAGCAAATCCCCCTTGATGTTCAAATATTTGCTTCAGGACTTGCCTTAAATAGCTTGGTTCGCTGGTATAGACGAGAACATTTAACAGAGGGTGATGCTCAAAAATATGGTTGAGTAGCGCTAAACCTGGCTTGGCTGACTCCTCGCCTGTCAATGTCCCAAATTGTAAGTCAATTACTACTAAATCTATGTTCTCTTGCTTGAGTTGCTCAATCCCCTCTTCAGGGGCTTCCTGAATAATGCAGGAACACTGAGGGTCTATCATCCTCAAAAAATCACAATTATTTTGACCCACTTCAGGGTGATCCTCAATCACCAGAAAGCGTTGTGTTTGATAACTCATAGTTTGACCGCCATAACTATTTTATCATTTCTTCAGCAGCAGACTCGTTTGCACGACTATTTAGACTGGCTATATAACGTGAGCTTTTACTGATAATGATAATCATGAGGGGAAAGGCGAGTAACACTCGCCTTTTCTCTCCCTCCTCTATTGTGTAAGTCTACAGAGTTACAATTTTGGCTTTATAACCTTTATGCTCTAGTTTTTTAACCTCTTTGTTAGCAGCTACACGATCTCGGAAAGTGCCTGCATTTATCCATTTTTTTTCATTAGGGCGGTGATACTGGACGCGGTATTCATGGCGATGTGGGGATGTAAGCGCAACTTTTGTTGTTTGCTTCATAGGCTGAGCATTGGCTTGGAGGGGAACAGCAATGCCTAGCCCAAGGGTAGCTAGAGAGATGAGTGTAACCATTACCTTGTTCATGATTCAGACCTGTTTGTAAAGTTGATAGTTTTATTCTGTCCTTCAAGTCTTCCGGTTGATAGGGGAGTAAGCGCAAATAATATTGCGTGTTTACGCAAGTCCGTTCAGAAAACGACTTAGAAGGAGAGCGATTGTTTTCGGGGAGAGGGGGGGCAATCAGGGGTTTTAAAAATTTATCATCCCAAAGACCTTGTAGAGAAACCTTTTGAGATATTTTAGGCGAGCGAGTAAAATCGACGCAGAATAGCAAGAATCGTTGCAGTTGGTCTGACTTACCCAGATATCTACTCCATACTCTACTGTTTTTTGGCATTACAAGAATTGGTGCAAAGATGAGCTAGTTCAAAACATCAGACATCCTTCTGCTATAGCTACAATGAGAAAATACTTTCGTGCGATCGGGATCTGTGTCTGTGTCGGAAAATCAAGCACCCACCTTCATCTTAGTTGACGGTCACTCCCTGGCCTTTCGCTCCTACTTCGCCTTTGCCAAAAGTCGAGACGGAGGGTTGCGAACTACGACGGGCATTCCCACCAGCGTCTGTTTTGGCTTTCTCAAGTCGCTGCTGGAAGTTATGGCGGCCTACGACCCCCAGTACATGGCGATCGCCTTTGACCTCGCCACACCCACATTTCGCCACGAAGCAGACGACACCTACAAAGCCGGTCGAGCCGAAACACCGGAAGATTTTAAGCCGGATATCAAAAACCTGCAAGAATTGCTCACCTATTTGAATTTACCAGCAATAACTGCTCCCGGCTACGAGGCGGACGATGTTTTGGGAACTTTGGCAAATAAAGCCAGCGCGGCAGGTTATCAGGTCAAAATCCTCACGGGCGATCGAGATTTGTTTCAATTAGTAGAAACCGAAAAACAAATCAGCGTATTATATCTGAGTACCGATGAGCTCAGGCGATCGGGAAAAGGCAAATCCCAAGAATACGGTCCCGAAGAAGTCAAAGCCAAACTCGGTATTTTGCCCGAACAAGTAGTAGATTACAAAGCTTTGTGCGGCGACAAATCCGACAACATCCCCGGAGTCAAAGGCATCGGCGACAAAACGGCCCTGCAATTGCTGGAAGCTTACAATTCCCTTGATGGAATCTATGCAGCCATCGATGAGATTAAAGGAGCAACTAAGAAAAAGCTAGAAGAAGGCAAAGAAGCTGCTTATCATTCTCAACGCATGGCGACAATTGTCCAAGACGTGCCATTAGAAATCAACTTAGAAGATTGCCAGCTTATAGGTTTTGACGAATCAGCTTTGATTCCCATGCTGGAAAAATTGGAATTCAAAACATTTTTAAGCAAAGTTAAACAAATTCAAAAGCGTTTTGGTGGCGTTGAAGAACCATTGGCAAAGGGCGGGCAAGATGCCCACCCCACAATCAATTCAATGGAGAGTGGAACAGGCATCTTGCCTGTTGCCGACAGTGGAACAGGCAAGATGCCTGTTGCAAAGGGCGGGCAAGATGCCCACCCCACAATAGATAAGTCACCTGCAACTTCTGAAAGTTCAGAAGACGACGACTTGTCGTTTTTTAGTCCTGCAGAAACCAAAGCTGCTCAGCAACAGAAAAAACTGCCAATTAAACCCCGAATAATTCAAACAACCGAAGAGTTAAACGAATTAGTCCAACTGCTGCAAACCTGCACCGACAAAGCCTCACCCGTGGCGTGGGATACCGAAACCACCGCGATCGAACCGCGAGACGCCGAATTAGTCGGAATTGGCTGCTGTTGGGGAACCGGCGAAGAGGATCTCGCTTACATTCCCACGGGACACAAAACTGGCAAAAGCTTGGACAAAGCCACAGTTTTAAATGCTTTGCGTCCGATTTTGGAAAGCGAGAATTATCCCAAAGCGCTGCAAAATGCTAAGTTCGATCAATCGATCCTGCGCTGTCAGGGAATCAAACTAGCCGGAGTCGTCTTCGACACCATGCTAGCCAGTTACGTACTCAACCCAGAAACTAGCCACAGTCTCAGCGAATTGTCAAGGAAATACTTAGGCATTGTCGCCAAAAGTTACAATGAATTAGTGCCGAAAAACAAAACAATTGCTGACATCAGTATTCCGGCGGTAGCCGACTACTGCGGCATGGATGTTCACACGACATTTGGGTTAGTAAATAAACTTAGAGCAGAATTGGATAAAGCTGATGAAGCTAACTTTCCGGGAAAGTCTTTGCACCAGTTGCTGTTGGAAGTAGAACAGCCCCTAGAACCAGTTTTAGCTGAAATGGAATACTGCGGAATTCGCATTGATTCAGCTTACCTGCAAGAACTGTCACAACAGCTAGAAAAGAGCTTAAAAGAAATAGAAGAAAAGACTTATCAAGCAGCGGGGAGAAAGTTTAATTTAGGTTCCCCAAAACAACTCAGCGAAATATTGTTAGAAAAAATCCCGGATGAGTTTCAGAAAAAGTCTCGCAAAACTAAGACGGGATACTCTACAGACGCCGCTGTATTGGATAAATTGCAAGGAGACCACCCGATTGTAGACGATTTATTGGAACACCGAACATTATCCAAGTTGAAATCAACTTATGTCGATGCTTTGCCGCAGTTAGTGCGTGCCGATACTGGGCGAGTGCATACAGATTTTAACCAAACTGCAACGGGTACGGGAAGGCTTTCTTCTTCCAATCCAAATTTACAAAATATTCCCATCCGCACCGAGTTTTCGCGGCAAATTCGCAAGGCTTTTTTACCCGAAGAAGGTTGGCTGATGGTGTCGGCTGACTATTCTCAAATTGAACTGCGAATTTTGGCTCACTTGAGTCAAGAACCTGTGTTAATAGAAGCTTACCAAAACAATCGAGACGTGCATACCGTGACAGCTCAACTGCTGTTTGAAAAAGAGGAAGTAACGCCGGACGAAAGACGGTTTGGCAAAACGATTAATTTTGGGGTAATTTACGGTATGGGGGCGATCAAGTTTGGTCGTTCGATGGGCAAAACTTCAGCAGACGGTAAAAAGTTTATTGAACGATTTAACCAGCGTTACAGTAAAGTTTTTGAATATTTGGAGAAAGTAAAAAAAGAGGCTATCGCCCTCGGATACGTCACCACAATACTCGGCCGCCGCCGCTATTTAAAATTCGAGAGCGAAAGCCTCCTCGACTTAAAAGGCCGCAATCCTCAAGACATTCACTCCGATCGACTTAAATCTGTTAGCAGAGATGACGCCCAATCTTTGCGCGCTGCAGCCAACGCTCCGATTCAAGGCTCTAGTGCTGATATCATTAAACTTGCCATGATTGAGGTACACAAAATTTTGCAAAACTATCAGGCGCGACTACTGCTGCAAGTTCACGATGAATTAATCTTTGAAGTCCCTCCCGATGAATGGGAAGAATTGCAACCGAAAATTAGAACTGCGATGGAAAATGCTCTGCCACTTAGCGTACCGCTGATAGTTGACATCCACGCTGGGCAAAATTGGATGGAAACTAAATAAAACAGAGAAATATGAGCCAACTTAAAATCGCCATTTTCCCAAAAATAAAAACCTTAAGTGCAGTTGCTCTGCTATTGCTACTATTCGGGTGTCCACAAAAGTTAGCGCCCAACAACTATGTTGTCAAGCGAGTTAGCGACGGCGACACCCTTGTGGCCAGTGATGCCGCCGGGAAAGATATAAAAGTGCGTTTTGCCTGTGTAGATGCACCGGAAGTGGCGCACACAAATGCTGAGAAAAATAGCAAAGCATCACCACAAAAAAATCAATTTAAGTGGGGAAATCTAGCGCACCAAAGAATGCAGCAGCTTGTCAAACATGGGGGTGGTCGCGTTGTTTTGACCGTCACCGATACTGACCGCTACGGCCGCAAAGTTAGCGAAGTTCGCTTGCCAAATGGTACATTTGCCCAAGAAGTTTTGGTTCGCGAAGGATTAGCAATGGTTTACCGTCCTTACTTGAAAAACTGTCCGAGTGCAAGTGTTCTGGAACAAGCGGAAGCCGAAGCTAAGAAAAATCGCCGCGGCGTTTGGGGAGATTCTAAGTTCGTTCCCGCGTGGAAATTTCGGAACAGTGATAAATGATGGGAAGAAGGCCCTTCGACTTCGAGATCGGGTAAAAAGAAGGAAAATGCTAGGAGTAAGAGCTAACTCTTGCCTTCGGAGTTTTGTTAGTCTAGTAGAGCCACAAGTTTCAACCGATTTGTATATTGACAGGGACAGGATTATGTTGTTGGCGCGGAATCTGGGAACCTGTATCAGACATTTACAGTCTTGGACTTACTCAGGTTTTGTTAAACCCCGTCTATACTATAAATCTTAGGTTTAGCTGCTCCGCATCGGCCCAGAAAGCGGGTTTCTAGATACCGATGCCGATCGTCCTAATTTAGTACAATACAATCAGGACGAGGTTCTGCTCCTACGGTCTGCAATCTGTGGAGTTTCGGCGATAGCTGACGCCAGATTCATCTAAAACCAGACATGAGTTCGATCGCACTTTTCTCCGAGCTGTTTTTTCGGAAAAGTCAACAAATGTGATAGGCTCCAGATAAACTAATAGACTGCTGACAAAAGCGGTCTATTGCAATCACCCAAAATTAACTTTAAGGGACATCAATGAATTTCAAACATCTGGTTATTTCCGGCCTGGCCCTAATCCTCGGTACTGCAATTGTAGGAAACGCGATTGCTCAAGAACTGACCGAAAGCCAAAAAACGGTTATTTGTCGCTTGAAAACAGAAGTTGACCAGCGGAAAGGCAGCGGTCAAAAATTAGTATTTGTGCCGTTGCTGGGCCAAGTTCGCAAGCAAGTTTCATCTCCTTTTAGAGCAACGCTGCATCCTAATGTGGAGTATGTTTTTGTTGCCACTTGCGACGGAAATTGCCAAGATTTAAACCTAGCTCTCAAGGATGCAAGCGGTCAGGAAATCGCTGTGAGTCAAAAAACAGGCGAACTGCCGTCACTCTCTTTTACTCCCCCATCCCAAGGCGAATATCAAATCACTGCTAAGCCTGGGGAATGCACGACGGCAGAGGGTTGCAGTTTCGGCATGGGAATCTTCGTTCCTACTTCTGCTAGCGTACCTAATGCTTCAAGAATTCCTGCTGATATAGCACAATTTCGACTTTGCCAGTAGGGGAGCAGCGATAGAGTTGTGGGTTGCGAGTAGAGTAGAGTTTTCAATCCGAAATCTAACTCATAACTTGCAACTTATAACTCGCCACTTATATCGCAACCACGCCCGACGGTGAGTAGGTTATTAATTACTGAAACCATGCCTTTGACTGGTTCTTTCTTGTTGCTTTTTTTTTACTCTGAGCGACTTGCCCTGCCCTTCGACTTCGCTCAGGAACCGTGACTGGCCGGCTCGCATCGCCGAAGGGAAGGGACCCGAAGGCAGCGGAAGAGCCTTATTCGTTCTGCTATAATTTGTTACGCATAACTCCTCGAAACTGTCAAGCCGATCGAGCTGTGGAACCCTGCAAAGACCCCACAACTGCCGAAACCTAGCTTGAGCCAGAACTTTATTTACCCTCAGGCAGGCATCAATTAGAATATAGATGGTGCCTCTCAAAGGTGACGAGTACATTTCCCATGTCTTTAACCTTAGCTTTGAAAAATCAACTGCATAACCGTCCTCAAATAGGGTTGAAAAGTCTGTTGGGCCGCTTGGGTATCAGGCAGAAAATCGGCTGCGGATACGCCTTGGTCATTAGTATTGCCGTTTTGGGTGCTGTGGCGGGACGGGGAGTAGAATCCTATCACAAACAGCAAGTTAGAGAAAAACTAGCGATCGACCGAGATAAAGCGGAAATCCTGACAAACCTCAATAACACGGTGCAGGAAGTCAGAATTCAGCAGCAAGAGCTGGCGAGTCTGACGACCAAACCGCAAATTTTCGATCGCGAACGCTCGGAATTCCTGACTCGCGTTGCTCAGATGAGCGGCCTCCTCGAACAACTGCAAACCTCGTCGCCGACGAAGAATCCCGAGATTGCCAAAGACTACCAACAGCTTCAACAGTTCGCTCAAGCCAACGGCAAAACCGTCGAATCATACTTTCAACAAGTACAAAAATTGTTGGCGACTGCCAAATTATCTGCTTTGAATCCGCAACAGCAGCAGGCTTTGGGGCGGAATTTGAACAATTTTGTGGCGGGCGAAACTGCTTTGAAACTCAAACAGTTTTCCGAGGATTCAGCCCAACTGGCCGGCAACTTTGGCGAGAAAGCAGACGAGGCATTGAGAACCTACGAAAATGCCGAAAAGCTGGGAACTCTCATTCTCGTTTGCTCTCTCTTGATATCAGGTGCGATCGCAGCAATTCTAGCAGCATACACCAGCGGGGCGATCGCTCGCTCCTTAGAAGCCACCACCCTCATCGCTCAGCGAGTGACAGAAGAATCTAACTTTGACCTGCAAGTACCAGTCACTACTTCCGACGAAGTGGGAATGCTAGCAATTTCCCTCAACGAACTAATCCAAAGAGTAGCGGAATACACAGAAGAATTGCACGAAGCAAAAGTAGCCGCCGAAGCTGCTAACCGCTCGAAAAGTGCATTTCTCGCCAACATGAGCCACGAACTACGCACCCCCCTCAACGCGATCATTAACTACAGCGAAATGCTGCAAGAAGATGCTCAAGATTCCGGTTCAGAAGACTTTCTCCCGGACTTAGAAAAAATTCAAACCGCAGGCAAACACCTGCTGGATATGATTAGCGACATCCTCGATATTTCCAAAATAGAAGCGGGTCACGTCACCCTTTATTTGGAAAACTTCGACGTGGCGACCATGATTGAAGAAGTGATGACTACCGCTCAACCGCTAGTAGAAAAAAAAGGCAATGCTTTAGCACTGAAAACAAAAGGCGAACTCGGCACAATGTACGCCGACCAACCGAAAGTGCGACAAATTCTCCTCAATTTGCTCAGCAATGCTGCCAAATTTACGGAAAAAGGCGTCATTACTATCGGCGTCGAAAGAATGAAAATTGAAAAGTCAAGACCGACGAAACACAATAAAAATAATGATATTCACTCTGGTTCAAGCTACACTTCTCAAGTTTTAATGTTTCGAGTCAGCGACACCGGCATCGGGATGACGGACGAGCAATTAGAGCAGATATTTAAACCTTTTACCCAAGCTGATGCTTCGACTACCCGCAAGTATGGAGGGACGGGTTTGGGATTGACAATTAGCCAGCGTTTGTGTCAAATTCTCGGCGGCGAAATTAGCGTCGAAAGCGAAAACGGTAAAGGTTCAACTTTTATTGTCAGTCTCCCGGAACGGGTGGTAATGCAGGGATGAAGTGAGGCAAAATATGGATTTTGACACGGATACACGGATTAATTATTGAGCATTCCTCAATAGTCACGAGGCAGATGTTCAAGGAATAAGAAAGAGGGAGGAAGGAAGAGGGAAATTTTAAAATGTATTGATATAGCAACCGCTTTCGTCGGTGAGGGCATAAAGTGTAAATAGCCCCAATTGCCGTGCGATCGCAAAACCCATCTCCAAAGTTGTACTCTTAAATATCAATACTTCGGACAGTTTTTGATTACCACCCGTAGGATAAGGGTTTCAAGGCTCCAAGGCGATCGAGCTACCAACGGAAAATCGAGGGTTTCAGACTACGAAATAAAAACAGTTCGGACTATTGAAATATCAGAGCTTATGAATATTACTCGCGTCTCAGTTGACTCAGCAGGCAATCAGGCCAATCAAGGCCCATCGATATCCTCCCATCCTTCCATTTCGTCCGACGGGCGGTTTGTGGCGTTTGAATCTCCAGCATCCAACCTTGTGCCGGGGGACACTAACAATAACACCGACATTTTCGTGCGCGACACGCTAACCAATACAACTACCCGCGTCTCTGTTGACTCAGCCGGCAATCAGGCGAATGCAGGCTCCTCCGCTCTCTCTCTCTCAGCCAACGGGCAGTTGGTGGCATTTGGGTCTAGTGCCACAAACCTCGTACCGGGCGACACCAACAATAGCGGCGACATCTTCGTGCGAGACTCGTTGACGAATACCACCACCCGCGTATCTGTTGACTCAGCCGGCAATCAGGCGAATGCAGGCTCCTCCGCTCCCTCTATCTCAGCCGACGGGCGGTTTGTGGCATTTTTCTCTTTTGCCACAAACCTCGTGCCGGGGGACACTAACAATAGCGGCGACATCTTCGTGCGAGACTTGTGGATGAATACCACCACCCGCGTATCTGTAGACTCAGCAGGCAATCAGGGGAACCAGTATTCCGACTATCCCTCCATCTCAGCCGACGGGCGATTTGTGGCATTTGGGTCTGATGCCACAAACCTCGTGCCGGGGGACACTAACAATAGCGGCGACATCTTCGTGCGGGACTTGTTGACGAATACCACCACCCGCGTATCTGTAGACTCAGCAGGCAATCAAGCCAACAGGGAGTCCTACGACTCCTCCCCGAAAGCCAGCGGGTCCTATGATCCCTCCATCTCAGCCGACGGGCGGTTTGTGGCATTTTGGTCTGGTGCCACAAACCTCGTGCCGGGGGATACTAACGATAACCCTGACATCTTCGTGCGGGACACGCTAGCCAATACCACCACCCGTGTCTCTGTTGACTCAGCAGGCAATCAGGCGAACAATTACTCCGTCTTGAGCCCCTCCGTCTCAGCCAACGGGCGGTTTGTGGCGTTTGATTCTCTTGCCTCCAACCTCGTGCCGGGGGATACTAACAACAGACACGACATCTTCGTGCGGGACTTGTTGACGAATACCACCACTCGCGTCTCTGTTGACTCAGCAGGCAATCAGGGGAACAGCGGGTCTTTTGAGCCCTCCATCTCTGCAGATGGGCAGAGAGTAGCGTTTTCATCTGAGGCCAGTAACCTCGTACCGGGGGATACTAACTTTACTTACAATAGCCGCCTCGATGTCTTTGTTTCTGACACCGGTAGCACTCCAGGCAATAACCCTCCGGATAACAGCATCAACGGCAGTCCCGACAACGACATCCTGACTGGCACCAGCGGCAACGACATCATCAACGGTGTGGAAGGGAATGACGTACTTATGGGCTTGCGAGGCAACGATATCCTTGTCGGGGGCGACGGCAGCGATATTCTCAATGGTGGCAAAGGTTTCGACACTCTCAATGGTGGTTTAGGAAACGATATTCTAGTCGGTGGCGGGGGCAACGATGTCTTTGTTTTAGGTGCCGGGTTGGGAGTTGATACAATTGCTGATTTCGCCAACTCTCAAGATACCGTGCAATTAATCAATGGCTTGACCTTCGGACAGTTATCAATTTCGCCGGGAACGGACGGCACATTAATTACAGTAGCCAGCAGCGGTGAAGTTTTAGCTTCTTTGATAGGTGTTGCTCCCAATCTCATCGGTTCTGAAGATTTCATCTCGGTCTAGAGATAGTAAAGTGGTCATTTGTGGAATCACTTTTACTCAGGGAACATGATTAAAATTGGCCAACAATCCTTGTAAGTTTTGATAATTCCCAGGTCAAAACCTAGGAATATAGCAAGCCTAAAGAACAAAGCCTTGTACAACAGTAGTTTTCAAGACTCCTTCAAAAGTGCGTTCTGTCTTGTCCACCAGCACAACTACATTGCGCCCGTTCGGAGACAAACGAACTTCTCGAATTGAATAAGAGAACACCCAATCTTGAAAATTGTTCAGCGTTCCCAAGACACGCTGCCGACCGTTATGATTAATTACAAGACGCATTGCCGCGCTTTCTTTGCCAGCCGAAGCATTT
Source organism: Microcoleus sp. S13_C5 (assembly GCF_036700845.1). NCBI lineage: Bacteria > Bacillati > Cyanobacteriota > Cyanophyceae > Oscillatoriales > Microcoleaceae > Microcoleus > Microcoleus sp. S13_C5. The sequence goes on along the minus strand of NZ_JAUBPR010000012.1, from coordinate 47,137 downwards.
TTTTGCCGCTGTTCCAGGCGAATTTGTAAAGGTTTTGCTGTATTGACTTTGACGGCGACTGTCTCGCTTCCCTTGGCTCCGGGAGTACGAGAAATAATCTTCAGTTTAGTTCCAGATTGAGGAGGAGTTAACTTCAAAGTTTCCCTGCTATTCCAACTTTTTTTAAGCAAGTCATCTTCTGCCATTTTAGTGCTTTTATTCGAGTCGGGCTCGCCATATTTAGTTTCGATACACCCATTTCTGATGCAGGAATTTGCAGCAACTTGGACAATTTGCAATTTTGCTTTGGGAATTCCCGCTCCTGTATCTCGGGAACTTTCTAGATACAAGTAGTAATTGCTGTCGGCGGAAAAACCCGACATCCGGTGTGCGGCACGCCAGGTATTTGCTAAAGATTCAGGGGCTACTGCGATCGAGGCACTTGCTATAATACCTAACGAAACTAAAGGTAAAAATTTCATAGCTATATAGTCCTGTTCTGAGAGTTATAGCGGTTGTTATCGATGCGTAAAACAATAACGCTTTGGGTTTAACTATAGGACAGTGACGATTCTCAAGTCCTCTCTCCTATTTACATGAGAGTTTCTCTTTTTTCCGCAGGAGACTGTTTAAGAATGTGCAGTTTTTTTAAGTCGCACTAGAAAGCATTTTTAATGTGAGAGTTGCTTTTATCCAAGAGTGCAACTTTTAGGGGCCACAGTTTGCTTTTGGCTGCCAGAGACTGCGACAAAGGACGGAAATACCTATCTACAGATAGGGGAACACCGATCCGCCCCCCTTCTGCAACTCCCTACAATGACAATTGTATGAGCAATCAAGCAATTGCCTCTACAGCAGTCATCCTTTTCTATTCAGGGAATTAAAATTTATGCAACCGAATAATCCAAACCAATTTACAGAAAAAGCCTGGGAAGCCCTCGCCCGCACCCCCGAAATCGTCAAAGCAGGTCAGCAGCAGCAGCTAGAAAGCGAACACTTGATGAAAGCTTTGCTGGAACAAGAATCAGGGCTCGCTAGCAGCTTATTTAACAAAGCTGGAGTTTCTGTAGCAAAATTGCGCGATCGCACTGATGAGTTTATCAGTCGCCAGCCGAAAATTACTGGAAGCGGTGGCAACGTTTATCTAGGTCGTTCTCTCGACACTTTGCTCGATCGCGCCGAAACTTATCGCAAAGACTACGGCGATGAATTTATTTCGATCGAGCATTTGATACTAGGTTACGTTAAGGACGATCGTTTTGGCAAAAACCTACTACAAGAATTTAAACTAGATGAAGCCAAGCTCAAAGATATCATTGCCCAAGTCCGGGGGAACAACAAAGTGACAGATCAAAATCCAGAAGGCAAATACGAAGCGCTGGAAAAATACGGCCGAGATTTGACTGAAGCCGCGCGTCAAGGCAAACTCGATCCGGTAATCGGACGGGATGATGAAATCCGCCGCACGATTCAAATTTTGAGCCGTCGCACCAAAAACAACCCCGTACTGATTGGGGAACCGGGAGTCGGCAAAACTGCGATCGCCGAAGGACTCGCCCAGCGAATTATCACCGGAGATGTGCCGCAATCTCTCAAAGACCGACAATTAATTAGCCTAGATATGGGCGCTTTAATTGCCGGGGCAAAATTCCGGGGAGAATTTGAAGAACGCTTGAAAGCTGTACTCAAAGAAGTGATGGACAGCAACGGCAAAGTCATCTTATTTATTGATGAAATTCACACCGTTGTCGGTGCTGGTGCAACTCAAGGCTCGATGGATGCCGGGAACTTACTTAAACCCATGTTAGCGAGGGGAGAATTGCGCTGTATCGGCGCTACAACTCTCGACGAATACCGCAAATACCTCGAAAAAGATGCGGCACTAGAACGCCGTTTTCAACAAGTTTATGTTGACCAACCGACAGTTGAAGATACTGTCTCAATTCTGCGGGGTTTGAAAGAACGGTACGAAGTACACCACGGGGTAAAAATTTCCGACAATGCGTTAGTGGCGGCGGCTACTTTGTCAACTCGATATATTAGCGATCGCTTCCTGCCCGACAAAGCCATTGACTTAGTTGACGAAGCAGCCGCTAAACTCAAAATGGAGATTACCTCCAAGCCGGAAGAACTCGATGAAATCGATCGCAAGGTTTTGCAGCTAGAAATGGAAAGACTGTCGCTACAAAAAGAAAGCAATATTGGATCGGTCTACCGTTTGGAAAGACTGGAAAAAGACTTAGCCAACCTCAAGGAACAGCAAAGCGCTTTGAATGCCCAGTGGCAATCAGAAAAAGGTGTCATTGCCAGCATTCAAAAGATTAAAGAACAAATCGACAAGGTTAACATTGAAATTCAACAAGCCGAATTAAAATATGACCTGAACCGCGCTGCTGAGTTGAAATATAGCAAGTTAACTGAATTGCAAAAACAATTGCAAGAAGCAGAAGCTCAACTTTCAGCCACTCAAACCACAGGTAAAAGTTTGCTGCGGGAAGAAGTCACTGAAGCTGACATTGCCGAGATTATTTCTAAGTGGACGGGAATTCCGATCAGCAAGTTGGTGGAATCGGAAATGCAGAAACTTCTGCAGTTGGAAGATGAACTGCACAAGCGGGTAATTGGACAGGATGAAGCGGTGACGGCGGTTGCAGATGCAATTCAGCGATCGCGCGCAGGTTTAGCCGATCCCAATCGTCCGGTTGCGAGTTTTATCTTCCTTGGCCCCACGGGTGTTGGCAAAACTGAGTTAGCCAAAGCATTAGCGTCTTATCTGTTCGACACCGAAGAAGCGATCGTCCGAATTGATATGTCGGAATACATGGAGAAACACGCGGTTTCGCGGTTAATTGGTGCGCCTCCGGGATACGTCGGCTACGATGAAGGTGGACAATTAACTGAGGCTGTGCGCCGCCGTCCTTACTCCGTGATTTTATTCGATGAAATCGAGAAAGCGCACCCGGATGTTTTCAACATTATGCTGCAAATTCTGGATGACGGCCGCGTTACCGATGCTCAAGGTCACACAGTAGACTTTAAGAATTCTGTGATTATTATGACCTCGAATGTCGGCTCTCAATACATCTTAGATGTGGCGGGAGATAACGAACAAATGCGGAGTCGGGTGATGGAAGCGATGCGGGGAACTTTCCGCCCGGAATTCTTGAACCGGATTGATGAGATGATTATCTTCCACGGTTTGAGTAAGACGGAACTGCGGCAGATTGTGCTGTTGCAAGTGAAGCGGTTGGAACGTCGTTTAGCCGATCGCAAAATGTCTCTGAAATTGTCGGAATCTGCGATCGACTTCTTAGCAGAAATAGGTTACGATCCAGTTTACGGTGCGCGGCCTCTTAAGCGGGGAATTCAACGCGAGTTGGAAACGCAAATGGCGAAGGGTATTTTGCGGGGAGATTTTGCTGATGGCGATACCATTTTTGTGGATATCGAGAATGAAAGGTTGGCGTTTAAGCGGCTGCCGGCACAGTTGGTGACTGCGAAATAATTTGAGTAGGGTGGGCTGCGGCCCACCTTATTTTTTTGAGGCGATGGTTCTTTTTTTTACCGCAGATGTAGGCGGATGGACGGGGATGGACGCGGATGGGATTGCGGGCGATCGTTCTTAAGGGCGATCGCTTTCTGATTTATCTTTGTTCTGTTCTTGGCGTTCTCTGACTGCTTTAGCTGCCACATGGGAAAGCAGGTTTGCGAGCGTTCTATCTTCCTCTTCGGCCCATTCGGACAAGGCTTGATGAACGTCTTCTGGAAGTGTAACTGTGACTCGCATACGTGAAGGCATGGGCTGGCATGGTTTTACTTCAATTGTCTTTAATCTTACACTCCAACACCTTTGAGTATCGCCCAAAATCAACTCGGGCGATCGCTCCGCGATTCGTCCTTTTTCTGCTCTTGGCGCTCTCTAACAGATTTCGTCAGCAGGTAAGTTGTCAAACTGCTAACGGATCTGCTTTCTTCTTCTGCCCATTCTTCCAGAGCTTTTTGAATTTCCTCTGGTAGGTATGCGGTAACTCTTCCCCGTGAAGCCATTCGTTGCACTACAAAAAATCTCAATACAGTCCATCTTACGCTGTTTTGAGTTAAGACCGATAAAAATATTTCATTTTAAGTTATTTTAAATCATTGTACGTCATTGTGTGTTATAATACTACCTGTAAACAGTCAAAAGCCAGCCCCTTACTGTCCAAGGTTCCGGGCTGGCTCTGGCTCCAACAATTCACTGGAGACGGATTCTATTATGACGTACAAAGACCGCTTGTGCTGTTGGGCGATCGCCCGTCTGTTACCCTCTCAGCAATGGATTATTGTTGCCCGCTTCCGCAGTCGTTCAGATGCAGACGGGCATTTTCAGTTTTTGCGGCAAACTATACCCCACGTTAAGTTTGAGGTTGTGTTCGATCGCACTGGGGAAAGTCACCGTTTATCGGCGCTGGGCCACCCTTCCAATCCCGTCACCAGCGCGTTATAAATGGTAATTTTCGCGGCGGTTTCAGTTAACTAAACATTGGCGATCGCACTTTTTTTGATAAGTGCGATCGGCCTTTCTTTCTTGAACCCGCGCAGGCGGACTTGGTTTGTGTAGCCCGAGTCTTTAAAACTGTGGGTTTCTGTCTCTACTAATTCACTTCCGCACGCTCACAGAGCGAATTACAGCATTCGGCTGATACTTATTAGTCTCACGAACAACGCCTTGACTAGCTCCGTAAACCCCCGCATATCGCCTCCCTTCAGCCTTGGGATCAAAGCGAATTTTTTTATTAGGTTGGTTGGCAAAGACAAGTACTTCTTGCGATTCATAGTCCGTGTTATAACCTAAAGTAGCCTTGCCGTAAATTGCCTCTGCTTGTTTTAATGTCATTCCCGGCCCGACACCCTCAACTGTTTTATAATTGCGATTGTCAGTGATTAAATATTCAATGACATCCGCATCTTTCAGCTTTGTACGAAAAGGATAAATAATCGAATATTGCACTTGTCCCGACAGGCTGACAGCCACAGCATCAAGGCCATCAAAAAAAGGAGATTCCTTAAACTGCGCCGTGGAACCCAAAGCTTTTTTCAATTCTCCGAAAGTCATCCCCAGCTTCGCCGCTCCAATTCCGCGCTCGGAAATTGTTAAACTTGCAGCAGGTATTTTTTGAGCAACCTTTACCACTTCTGGCAGCGCCTTTGTACCCACATGCGCCACAGCGGCACCGGGCCTCGATAGTGCTCCCAGATAAGAGCCGAGCGCCAGCGAAACAGCTATCATTGATCCAGACAAAACTTTAACATTCAACATGGCTAATTCTCCCCGATTTCAAATGCGACTATCTACCCGTATCTTTTTCGTTTACCTTAAGAAACCCGGGTTTTTCGTCCAGGATTGATAACTTACTGCCGCACCATCACAGACTTAATTACAGCATTTGGCTGATACTTATTAGTCTGATAAAATCCCCCTTTACCAGCGCCATAAACTCCCGCAAATTGTTTGCCTTCAGCCTTGGGAACAAACATAATGTTTCTAGTGGGTTGCTTGGCAAATACCACTCCTTCTCTCGATTCATTATCAACATTGTAAGATAAAGTAGCTTTGCCGTAAATTGCCTCAGCTTGTTTCAAAGTCATTCCCGGCCCGACGCCCTGAACTGTTTTATAATTAGAATTCTCAGTCATCAAAAGTTCAATGACATCCGAATCTTTCAGCTTTGTACCCGCAGGATAAATAATCCGATATTGCACTTTTCCCGACTGGCTGACAGCCACGGCATCAAAGTCTACCATAAAAGGAGACTGAACTTTAAACTGCGCCGTGGAACCCAGAGCCTTTTTCAATTGTCCGAAAGTCATTCCCACCTTCGCCGCTCCAATTGTGCGATCGGAAATTGTTAAACTTGCAGCAGGTGTTTTTTGAGCAGCATTTGCCGTTTCCCCCAACTTATTTGCACCCCCAGGCGCAACAGCGGAACCCGGAACAGAAATTAAGGTGAGGTAACTGCCGATCGCCAGCAAAGCAGCTATCATTGATCCAGACAAAACTTTAAGATTCAACATGACTAATTCTCCTAGATTTCAAATGCGACTATCTACCCGCATCTTTTTGACTATCCTGGCCCTCACCCTCCTAGTTTGGATTCTTAGAGGTGTTGGTATTTTGACCTTCATTCCCGGTGGTGTCATTTGGATACTGATTTTGCTGTCTTTTGTTGCGGGCATTCTCAGCACTTTACTCCGTAGGTAAGCCAGCATCCGGCAAATAACAATTAACAATTCAAAATTAACAAATTATTTTAATTGTGATTGTTTCATAGCCTTTCCCACTGTCACATTCAACTGAGCGCCTATCAGCATCACCAAAGAAGAAATATCCAGCCACAGCAGCAACACAATAAAAGTTCCGATCGTGCCGTAAGTCCAACTGAAATTGCCCCAATGCCAAACATAAAACCGAAATAAAGCTGAAAACAGCGCCCACAAAATAGCAGCAAAAACTGCTCCCGAAAAAATAGGAATATCTGCTTGGTGGCGGCTCGGCCCGTAGCGGTAAACAAAGGCAAAGGCAAGTGATACAATTCCCAAAGAAATCGGCCACCGCCACAGCCGCCAAACACCTAACAGTTGCGACTCCAAAGGGCAATTGCCGACGAGTAGCAAGCAATTTTGGACATCTTTTAAATCGCAATTGGCGACGGACTCCAGTAAGCAACTCTGGCGGGCAATAGCTTGCACAATTAAGTCGCTGACAAATACTACTCCCGATGCTAGAATTAACAGCAAAATTGTACCGAGACTCAGCCCTAAAGAAATAAGTTTGGCTTTCACAAAAGGTCGAGTTCGCTCCATCGGGATTTGATGGATGCGATCGAGTGCAGCCATCGCCGCGCTCATTACTCCAGAAAATACCCAAAGCGACGCAAAAAAGCTCACCGAAAACAGCCCTTTACTTCGAGTTAACAAAATTTCTTTGATTAACCCACCAATCAAATTCCGAACGTTATCCGGTATAACTTCGCCCAAGAGACGGGCGATTTGATAAAGTGTTGACTGCAAAGGTTCAAAGAGGGCGATCGCAGACAAAATAGCCAACAGCCCCGGAAACAGCGCCAGCATAGAATTGTAGGCCATTTCCGCAGACAGCCCCGGTAAGCGCTGCTCTCCCGCCTTCGCCCCGACTTCCTTGAGCGTGCCCCAAGTCAAACACCGACAAAACAGCCAAAAACCACCCCATTTCCGTTTGAGAGCTCGAAGCAGCCTCAAAAGCGCCTGAAACAAAGCTAAAATCAGATAGCGCAACCAGTAAAAAATGTTCATAGCGCACAGGCAACGGGGCGAAAGATGAGATAACACAAGTCGTTAATTAATTAAGCCCTTATCAACTAGCAATTGCCAATTCCCAATTGCCAATTCCCAATTCCCCAATTTAAAATCTCAAATCTAAAATCAATATTATGGCTCAGGATGTCAGACAGTGGTTAGATGAAATCAAGCGGCTGCAACAGCAGTTAACAGAAGTTTCGCGCGATCGAGATGAGGCTGGTGAAAGTGCGGCTCAGTGGCGGCAACTCTACAATACCGAAGCCGAACAGCGACGGAATGATGCTAAATTAACTCAGCAAATCATCGCTTCTCTAGAAGCACAAATAGAGCAATTACAAAATTTTTCCCCCATTGTACCCGAAGGCGACGATGCTGGGGTTGCTCGCCAGCAGGAAGTCGAACAACTGCAAACAGTAGGCGAACTTAAAGCTAAGTTAGCAGAAGTTCTCGAAGAGCGCGATCGGGCGATCGAACAAGTTAAACAACTCACTCAAGCCCTCAAACAAGAAGAAGCCCGTCACGCCGAAACTAGCAAAAATTTAACTAGCGCCCTCGGAGATGCCGTTGACTTGCTCACGAAAGCCCAAAATCCTGCCCCTGCAAAAACGGAGACAGTATATTCTTTAGAAATAGTACCTACTCGCACTGCAAATCCTGGCGAAACTGCTCTGGAAATCCGCCAAACTTCTGCCCCCGGCAAAAATCCCGCCCAGCTTCCACCTTCTAAAAATCAGTTACTTGATCTACCACCATTTGGGAATTAGAAGTTAAAAATTCAGGAATTGTTGGCAGGGCGAATCCCCTTAGTAGGTGCGATTTAGTCACCGATTCCTTGTTTTTGCTTTTCCTGCAATTAAGCAGTATTAATTTATCAGCTTCTTTATGATGTTCAATTCCGGTTATATCGGAATGATTAAACCACAGATGACGCAGAGGATACAGAGGAAGGGAAGAGAGATGAATAATTTCGATGAAGGGCTAAGTTGATATTATTCCGCATCTACGGATGGTCTACTAATCGATGTAACTGTACTATATCCCAACCTATAATCCGCCTTCAAAATTTTGAGGACTGCCAAAAAATCTTCCTCGCGTCGTACCAACCTACAGTCTTTAGATAGAACTTAATCAAGCTAAATTCTACTACTATCGACAACGACTGATGCGCGAGGAAACTTCATGAAGGCAGAGATATCCATAGTCTGGAAAAAGATTCAGAGCATGATCGACGGCTTTCTGATCATGCTGCCTAATATTGTGCTGGCGTTAATTGTCTTTGCAATTTTTTACTTTGTGGGTCGGCAAATTAAGAGAGTGGTCAGGCGAGTTACCCGCCACCACCACCAAGCTCGAAATTTGGGGCTGGTGTTAGGACGGTTAGCCCAGAGTACGATCTTTCTCGTTGGTCTGTTTATTTCTCTTTCGATTGTAATTCCCACATTGAAAGCTGGCGATTTGGTGCAACTGCTGGGAATTAGCGGGGTGGCGATTGGTTTTGCCTTTCGCGAGATCTTGCAAAACTTCTTAGCCGGTATCCTAATTCTTTTGACGGAACCGTTCCGAATCGATGACCAGATTGTGTTTAAAAACTTTGAGGGAACGGTAGAAAATATTGAGACTCGCGCTACAACAATCCAAACCTATGATGGTCGGCGGATTGTCATTCCTAATGCTGAATTGTTTACGAATACGGTGACAGTGAATACTGCTTTCGATAAACGTCGCATGGAATACGATATTAGTATTGGTTACGGCGACGATATTGACCACGCCAAGCAGTTAATCCTAGAAGCAATGTACAGCGTAAAGGAGGTTTTGAAAGCTCCTGCACCCGATGTACTAGCGATGGATCTAACAGAAAGTACGGTCAATATCCGCGTTCGGTGGTGGATTGCTCCGCCGCGCCGAATGGACGATCTGCGATCGCGCGACAAGGTGATTTCTGCTATTAAAAAAAAGCTATATGTGGAAAACGGCCTCGATTTGCCTTATCCCACGCGGAACATCTTGTTCCACGATCAAACCGAAGAGACAGATGGCCATCGATCCCAGCAGCGTGAAGGAAAAGTTCCGAAACCTCGTCGTATGCGCCGCTCTTTGCGAAAACTGGTCGAAAGGCGATCGCAAATTGACGACAACGGAAAATCTTAACAGGATCACAAGTCATGAAAAATGTCAAGTTAAGAAAACAGTGGGATTCGCTGCACTGCGCTCGTGCAACCGGAATTGATATCACTCACCGAGTGATCAAAGGAGTAACAAACCAGGATTGATATGATGCCTAATTTTCAAGCAAAAACCACAGTCCGATTGCCATAAACTAAAACACGATTTTGTAAATGATATCGCACGGCTCTTGCTAACACAACTCTTTCTAAATCTTTACCTTTGCGAACCAAATCAGACACTTCATCGCGGTGACTCACGCGCACAACATCTTGTTCGATAATCGGGCCAGCATCTAAATCGGGTGTAACATAGTGGCCTGTTGCACCGATAATTTTAACCCCTCTTTCATAAGCCCTTTCGTAGGGATTTGCACCCACAAATGCGGGTAAAAATGAATGGTGAATATTAATCACATGGGGAAACTTTCTGATAAAGTCTTGACTCAAAATTTGCATATATTTAGCCAAAACCACTAAATCAATCTCATATTTTTTAAGAAGTTCTAACTGTTGTGCTTCTTGAAGAGCTTTATTGTCTTTAGTAATGGGAATATACTCAAAGTCGATACCGTATTGTGCGGCAAGAGGCTTTAAATTTTCATGGTTGCTGATAATCAGCGGAATTTCACCTCTGATTTCTTGCGCTCGCTGTCGCCAAATCAAGTCTAATAAACAATGATCTTGACGGCTGACCCAGATCGCAAGCCGTCTAATTTTTTGGGAGAAATGCAATTGCCAATTGGCTTGTAAATCCTTGGCAATTTCACTAAAAGCAGGTGTTATTTGTTCGGTGGTTAAATCAAAATCATCTAATTGCCATTCTAGCCGGCTCAGAAATAATCCAGCGGTAAAATCTGTATGGTGATCCGCGTGGATGATATTGCCGTTGTGGGAGGCGATAAAATTGGCAAGTAAGGCGACGAGCCCCTTGCGATCGGGACAGGCAATTAACAGGGTTGCAGTAGGGCTAGTCATAATTTAATCACAAAAGTGTCTCGCTGAGTTTATTGAGAAAAGTGATATCACAGGAGTTTATTGATACTAACTCCGATCATAAATTGTGAGTTCATCCTGTTTTTTGGGGTGCATGGATATCTCAGGAGAAAATGTAGGATGTCGCGTTTAGGGGCGGGCAAGATGCCCACCCCACAAAAGATTTTAACTAAGAGTGGAACAGGCATCTTGCCTGTTTCGATGGGCTTACGGACGGGCAAGATGCCCACCCCACAAGAGATTTTAACTAAGAGTGGAACAGGCATCTTGTCTGTCTCTATCTTCCTTCTTCCTTCTTCCCTGTTCCTTCTTCCTTCTTATAAAATCCCATCGCCCCAGCTACTGCATCCAAAGTCGGAGCAATGCCGCTTTTAAACTGATTGTTGCTGTGATTAATTGCGGTATCCGGGTCTTTCAAACCGTTACCAGTCAGCACGCAAACCACCGTCGCCCCAGTCGGAACTTGGTCTTTTACCTTCAGCAAACCGGCCACGGAAGCTGCACTCGCCGGTTCGCAGAAAATTCCTTCCTGCGATGCTAACAAACGGTAAGCGTCCAGAATTTCGGCGTCGGTGACTGCAGCAAAACTGCCGCGGCTGGCTTCGGAAGCTGCGATCGCCTGTTTCCAGCTAGCAGGGTTGCCGATCCGAATCGCCGTCGCCAGGGTTTCTGGGTGCGATACCGGTGAGCCCGTTACCAACGGTGCAGCCCCGGCGGCTTGAAATCCCATCATCTGCGGCAGGCGCGAACATTTTTTGGCTTGGTGGTATTGACAAAAACCCATCCAGTATGCTGTGATGTTTCCCGCATTTCCCACGGGAATGCACAGCCAGTCGGGGGCGTCCCCTAAAGCGTCCACAACTTCAAAAGCTCCGGTTTTTTGACCTTCCAAGCGGTAAGGATTCACCGAATTTACCAATGTCACCGGATAATTGACAGCCATTTCGCGGACAATTTCTAAGGCGCGATCGAAATTTCCCCCTATCGAAATTACTTCCGCACCGTAAAGCAAAGCTTGCGCCAACTTGCCCAAAGCCACGTAACCTTCGGGAATCAACACGAAAGCTCGCATCCCCCCGCGTCGGGCGTAGGCGGCCGCGGAGGCCGAAGTATTGCCGGTACTGGCGCAAATTACAGCTTCGGCACCAGCTTCTTTTGCCTTGGAAATCGCCATTGTCATCCCCCGGTCTTTGAAACTCCCAGTGGGGTTGAGGCCGTCGTATTTCACCAAGACGCGCACGTCTCGACCGATGAGAGAGGCGATCGCAGGTGCTGGAATCAAGGGAGTATTGCCTTCTTGGAGCGTCACTACCGGCGTGGTTTCCGTCACCGGCAGGTAGGGGCGATAAGCTTCGATCAAGCCGGGCCAGCCGTAGCGTTTCGGCTCGGCGGCGCGGGCAGCAGAGTTAGCAGCAGAGTTAGCAACAGAGTCAGTAGCAGGTAGAATCAGGGTCACGATGTCAATGGTTTTAGGCAATGGCCAAAGAATTTACACTAATTTTAGCTCGATCGGTTAATTTGATGTTTAATACGATCGGTTCAGGTTAAAGTAACTTAATGGTGTGAATGTGTAGATATGTCTACTCAATTACTGATGTCAAATAATTCATCCACTCTTTCCCGGCCTCAAGTCACCGCGAGCAACCCCGAAATGGCTAGTTCTTCTACCCTATCGACCAGTCTTGCCCGCAAAGTAGATTCGGTGAAGTGCCCCTACCAAGCCGACCAGCAAGTTAAGTTCCTGCACTTGCAAGCGGAAATCGAATCCTTGCTGCTGGAAGTGCAAAGCCTCAAACAGCAACGCTCGATCGCTGGCTTGCCGGCTCTCGACCCGATTTCTGGCAGCAAGAGCAATTAGCAGACAACAGCGCCTAATGCTAATTGTCCTGCCCCTGTGTTATAAAAACAAAGGTTTTGCTACCCGCAGTATTTTTTGGCGAAAGTGCTAGAAATTCCTAACTGCGGATAGCGATCGCTAGCATTTGCTAAAACGCGCTTGCCTACTGCTCAACTCGTCTGCCGCAAGCTGGCAACGAGCTGAGATTTTACTGCGCTTTTTTATTGCGCTAATTTGTTAAGCCATCCTCATGGCATACGGAGAATCGAAATCAGTTTATGACAGCATCGATCGAAAAACCACTAAATTTGACATCCGCAAGTGACATTTCCAACCTGCGCCTGAAAGATATTCTCAAAACCCTGCCGCGGGAAGTATTCGTCAAAAACCCCCGCAAAGCTTGGACAAAAGTAATCGTCAACGTTTTGCTAGTTGCTGTCGGTTATTGGGGCATAGCAGTCTCTCCTTGGTATCTACTACCCCTAATGTGGATTTTCACAGGAACCGGATTAACCGGTTTTTTTGTGATCGGCCACGACTGCGGGCACAGGTCATTTGCTAACCGCCGCTGGGTAAACGATTTAGTCGGACATATTGCATTTCTGCCGTTAATTTTTCCGTTTCACGCATGGCGGCACGGCCACAATTATCACCACAAGCACACCAATAAACTTGGCGAAGATAATGCTTGGCAGCCGATGACAGCGGAAGACTACGCTGCTGCTCCCAAGGCTTTACAAATAGCTTATAGTTTAATTTTCGGTCGGATGTGGTGGATTGGCTCGATCGCCCACTGGGCAAAAGTACACTTTAAGTGGTGGCGCTTCAAAGGCAAACAGCAACAAGAACAAGTGCGGTTTTCAGTTTTTGTAGTTTTAATCGGTGCTGCGATCGGATTCCCGATTTTAATTGCAACCACAGGCATTTGGGGATTTGTCAAATTTTGGTTAGTGCCCTGGCTGGTTTACCATTTCTGGATGAGCACTTTTACGATCGTTCACCACACAGCACCAGATATTTCCTTTCAAGAACCTGAAGAATGGGACGAAGCCCAAGCGCAACTATCGGGAACAGTTCACTGCGATTATCCCCGCTGGGTAGAGTTTCTGTGCCACGACATTAACGTGCACGTTCCCCACCACCTTTCAACTGCTATTCCCTGGTACAATTTGCGCCTCGCCCACAGCAGCTTAAAGGAAAATTGGCAAGATCATCTCTACGAAACAGAATTTTCTTGGTCTTTAATGAAGCGGATTGCCGACAACTGTCACTTGTACAATCCCGCTGGCGGCTATCAAACATTGCAGGAATTTAACGCTAAAACCAAGTAAGTTTTCAACGCGATAAATGCCCGAAAAACCCGGTTTGTAAAACACAACCGGGTTTTTCGATATTACAATCCGTGGGAGCATCTCAATGAAAGCAGCTAAGCTAGAAATTGGAGTTAGGAGTCAGGAGTCAGGAGCCAGGAGAAAAGAGGAAGAAGGAAGGAGGCAGAAGAAGTGTTTTTACAAATATGAGCTGCTCCCCAATCCGTAGCCTTTGTAAAGGGAGGAATGCGCGCCCTACTGTCAATATCACAATCCGTACCATTATTAAATCAGTCATTCCCAATCTAAAATCTAAAATCTAAAATCTAAAATCGAATGACTTTCAATCCCAATAACTGTCGCAACGAAAGCGAAGTAGAAAGCAAACTCATTGTCAGCTATCTGCTACCAAAACTAGGCTATACCCCCGACACTTGGCACCAAGAAATAGCATTTGGGACTATTCGTCTAGACTTCCTCTCATTTGCCACCCAAGTTATCCCCATAGTCGTCGAGACAGACTCACCGATGAGTGTAGTTATGGAGGCTAAACATCCGAAAGAAAATTTAGACCGCCACCTGCGAAAACTCACTCGCTATTTAACAAGTTTGAGCATCCGCTACGGACTCATAACTAACGGTAAAGAAATTAGAATTTACGAAAGAGTCGCCGATGATATTGAGCTAGTCTTTAAGTGTGCTGGACAAGACCTTGAAAATAGAATTGATGAAATTATCGCTTTAATTGGCAGAGATAGTTTAAATTTTATAAAAAATCCAGATAATCTTCAACTGGAAGATAGTAAAATTAGTTTGGTTAGTCCTGAGTTAATTAGCGAAGTCCCAGTACAGCCCAACAATCCCGCCACCGTAGAACCTGAGCCAAGTCAAATCTCTGAACCGGAACAAATACCTGAAAATTATCCAGTTAAGCCTCAAGTTAAATCCGATGTAACCGTTCCCCAAAAAAGGCAAAATACTATGAAAATAATTGCTGTTTACCACAATAAAGGCGGCGTTGGCAAAACTACAACAGTAGTCAATTTAGCTGCTGCGCTGAGCAAGAAAGGTAAGAGAGTCTTGGTGATAGACTTAGACAGTCAGGCTAATACAACCTTTGCGACAGGTTTAGTAAAATTTGAGGATGAAGAACAAGACGATTTGAAAGATAATAATATTCTTCAAGTTTTGCAATCAGAAGACTTTTTCTCGATTGCACAAGTAGCTCGCAAGTCTAATTTTTGCCATCCCGAAATTGATGTGATTCCTTCCCACATTGATTTAATGCAATATGAAACGGAACTCAATCAACTAGATTTCAGCCGAATGATTTTAATTAATAAACTAGAAGAAGTACAGGATAAATATGATATTGTACTGATCGATACGCCGCCATCTTTGAATTTTTATGCTAGAGTTGCCCTAATTGCGGCGGATTATTTAATTATTCCTTCTGACTTAAAACCTTTTGCCAATCAAGGACTGATTAATGTCAAGGATTTTATTAAAAAAGTCAACGTATTCAAAAAACAAATTCGCAAGAAACCTCTAGAAGTTTTAGGCGTACTCTCTTGCAAAATCTCAACTAATAGTAAATTTGTACAGTACAGTTTGCCCAAGCGGAGGGAGGCAATTCCCAAACGCTACGGCTTTGAAATCATGGACAGCGTAATTTACGAGAGAGACGATTTAGCAAAGTGTGCAGAACAATTTCAAATCGTGGGAAATATGGAAATCGCCGATCCCATTTCAGTGCTAGACTTTAAGCCTGATTGCATCGCATCCCAAGAATTTGAAATGCTAGCACTTGAAGTTTTGGAAAAAATAGGTAAAAACTAATGAAAAAATTATCTCCGTCACTGGTTGCAGTTAAAAAAATTACATCCGCAGTTCCCCGTTCCAATTTTGCCGAGGCTGATTTGGACAAATTAGCGCGACTGATTTTAGAGTCAGGAGGATTGATTAATCCGATAATTGTCCGCCGAAACGGTATGGATGCTTACGAAATAGTAGACGGAGACTTTGAATACTATGCGGCGGCGAGAGCAAAGGAAATAGAACCTCAAAAAGGCGAGACAATCGGAGCATTTATCCTGGAAGAAGAAAATGAAGAGCTTCTACTGGAACAACTTAAAATTCTCAGAAAAACCGCAAGCACTGACAATAAATTTGTAAGTGAGGTGCCTCAACATTCCTCCAGTTTTGAACAGCGGCTGACAAATATTGAAACTCGATTGGAAAACAGAATTACGGAATTAAAAGCCGAGTATACGCGGGAAAAACAGGCGCTGATAGAGAGGGTTAAAGATGTTGAAAGTCGGATTCCCAAACCTGTTCCGCTGTTGGAAGCACTCAACACTCAAGATAAATTCAAGTTGGCTACAAATTTGAAAAATGCTGGCATAAAAGCTCAAACAATAGAACAAATCATCAAAGAGCGAGATTTGCAGCAGTTTGCATCTTTTGAAAATGTGTTGGAACGCATGAAAGGTAAAGGGTTAGGCGAGAAAACAATGATTAAGCTTATTGACAAGTGGCAAAAATATTTATAAGCTTTCAGCCATCTCAATTGCATTTTTGGGGCGCTCAAAGCCCGCCCGACAAAAGTTGAAAAACCCGATATGACTCGGCGGTTGAAACCCATCCTACACAAACTTCCGTCCCTCTCGCTGGAGACTAAAGAATAAGGGCGATATTAAAGCTGGCTTTCGTATAAATCGCAATTGCGATCGCAACTCGCAACGTCAGCCCGATCGCCCTGACGCCAAAAAAAGTAAAGATGAGTAAAGCAGTGGAGCATTGGTGTCCCGCAGGCAGTTAAACTCATCACAGTCGCTTTTTTTAGGAATTGCAGTAACTTTTGCCGTAGCTTGCGGGGCGGGACGCCATCGCCCGGGCTGTCACCGCACAGCCAGCCGCATAGGTACAGCAGCAACGCGATATCTCCGCCAGATAACCAAGTTCGATCGCAGACTGGGAAGACTCAGCCCAAGAAACCCTTTAACTTACCACGGTCTGGGTAAGGTGTTTGTCTCGCACCCTACAATTACAGTTCTTGGGTTAGTCCTGCAGCACTTAAAACGCAGGCTGTAAAGTGCAAACATAAATAAACACCCAAACACCAGATTTTAATGACAAAAGGGGACTTGTAACAAGATGGAGCGATCGTCCGATCAAAACCGAATAGTTGAATATTTGCGAATTAAGCCAATTAGTCACAGCCAGATTTACACTTCCCAAATTGCAGTACCAGAGGCTCAGATGGGAGAGATTCCCCGCGAACGCCGCGAAGCTATCAGGAGAAGTTTGATCGAGCAAGGCAGCAACTTGATTCCTTTAATTGTGCGCCCCACTGAAGCTTACAGCAATGAAGAAGAATATGAAGTTGTCTGCGGCTCAGATTGGTGTATTCTTGCTAAAGAACTCGGCATCGAGCAAATGTGGGCGTGGGTATTTGAAATGACCGACGAGGAGGTAGCTGTTGCTCAAGCAGAAATGGAACATTTAGCTCCGCAACCGACTCAGAAAACAGCACAAATTGAGACTCTACTGCAACAATTTGAGCTATCATTTCAAAAAAAGGTAGATAGTCTAACAAAACAAATAGAACAATCTGTTAAAAAAAATGAAGAGCTGCTAAAAAAACACGTAAACGCTCTCACTGAGCAGAACTTTGAGCGTAACCAAATAGAACAGATTAAGCATTTGCTCGCACAAGTGGAAAAAGCATTTCATGAAAAGGTAGATAAAATGTCTAAAAAAATTGAACAATCGAGCAGCAACCGTCCGCCAACATCTGCTGTTATTTCTGAGGTAAATCTTGAAGGTGCTTTGAGACAGTTGGATGAACTGGAAAAACTGCTGTCAACAAAATTAGAACGCACAGTCCAAACAATTAATCAGTTTGTTTCCGACGCCATTGAAGACGTAGAAAATGACCTGAAAAATCAAATTGAAACGCTCCGCCGCCAACTGGGAGCCGCAGCGACTCACTCAGAAAGACAGCCAGAGGCACCGCCGAAGAAGCAGTCAAAAACGCAGCCGAAGAAGCAGTCGAAAGCACAGCAGAAACCTCAGTTACCGCAGTTGCAGTTGGAGTTGCCGTTTCCGTCCCCAGAGGAAGACTACGAAAGTCTTTCGCTGAGACGGTTGAAGGCGATCGGCAAAGACCGGAAAGTGCGGGGCTACGCGCGCATGAAACGACCGGAAATTCTGGCCGCTCTCAGGGACACTGACGGCCAATAAAGGGGTAATTGCTAGTAGTTAAAGACTAATTGTTCGGTGTTCGATCGCATTTTTTTGCAAAAAGCGCGATCGGGCTCTCAGAATACTCCTCGGCAGAGATATGAAAAGCTTGCTAAAATAGACACACAACCTCTTACTCCTCACCCAGCAGCCATGTCCGCAACCGCAGAATTAGCCACTACCCAAGAGATACCAGAACAAGAGATACCAGAAAATGTTATCTTTCCTTCAGGCGATTTATACAGTGACGAACCTCCCGTGGAAACAGAACTGCATCTCCGACAAATAATCCTACTCCTCAACTGTCTAGAATGGCTATGGCGAGATAGAAATGATTTCTATGCTGCTGGAAACCTCACCATTTATTACAGTCCCAAGCAACTCAAATCGAAAGACTTCCGAGGCCCAGACTTTTTTGTGGTACTCGGAACTGAACGCAAAACTCGGAAAAGCTGGGTAGTTTGGGAAGAAGAAGGAAAGTACCCCAATATCATCGTTGAAATCCTGTCTCCCAAAACAGCGGATATAGACAAAAACTTTAAGAAACAACTCTATCAAGATACTTTTCGCACTCACGACTACTTTTGGTTTGATCCAGAAACTTTAGAATTAGCTGGGTTTCATTTAGTTGACGGGGAATATGAAGCAATCGCACCGAACGAATTAGGGCATCTGCGGAGTCAGCAGCTCGATTTGAGTCTCGGAATTTGTGGCGGAAAATTGCGTTTTTTTACCGCAGAAGGAGAGCTTGTCCCGACTCCTCAAGAATTTGCAGAATGCGAGACTCAACGAGCCGACGGAGAGGCTCAACGAGCTGGACAAGAAGCTCAACGAGCCGGACAAGAAGCTCAACGAGCCGATCGCCTGGCCGCGAAACTGCGAGAATTAAATATTGATCCCGATACGATTTAGCGATCGTCCTTTCATTCAATTTTCCTGTATTGTAAGCTGGTTTAGGCGATCGCATATCCCGTATGTTGCCGAACATGATACGGATGAAACCCTAAAACTATCTTGTCTTTAGGCACTCCTAATTCTACAAGTTCTGGGGTAATTCCCGTTTCTATACCATCTTGTTGAATCCAGATTTTGCCGTCGATAATTTCCACATGGACGATACAATCGTGAATTCTTTGAGGTCCTTGCCAGCCTTCGTGAATCAGTAAAAAATTGTTTTGTTCGCGGTCAACAATAACGCTGCTTTTAATTTCTCCGTAGAGGTAGGGAATCTGGGCATAACTCTCTAAGATTTTCTGAATAAATCGGCGATACTCATCTAGTCTATCCATCTGACAATTGTCTCCTTTAACGAATCAAAAACTATTAATTTAAATCTCTTTTTTTCTAACAAAAGCTGCCCGATAGGTTCAGAAAAAATTTGTGCATAAACTTCTGCACGGATTGCCAGATATATTATCCGTTCAGGTTCCGATCGCTCTAGAATATCTTCGTAGACAATATTCTGTCCAACAGCTTCTTCTAAGTCATGAACTGGTGAAGCACTCACGAAACTTTTTACTTCTACAGCAATTTTGCGACCTTGCTTTTCGGCAGCAAATAGTTTTTCTGCACCCAAATCGACGCTGAGAGTACGATCGTCAATTTCTCAGGTTAACCGAGCGTTTGTTGTCGTCCACCCATCTTTTTCTAGAGCTGTTATGACATTATTGTGGTAGATGTCTTTTGTTGACATATTCTAAGCGGGACCATCAACTGTCCCCCTAATTATATAATAACACAAGGCTTTTCCCAACTGATAGCTCATCAATTAAAACTACTTACTGCCATGTATATCAATAATTCATGAGTTGCCTTGCCTAATTGGCAATTCTATTATAAACTCCGTACCTCGATCTGGTGCTGAAAGGCATTTCAATTTACCTTTGTGTTTTTCCGAGATTATATTGTAGCTAATATACAAGCCCAAACCAGTACCTTTTCCGACTGGTTTAGTTGTATAAAAAGGGTCAAAAATGCGGTTTATTATCTCTTCTGGCATACCGATCCCGTTATCCGTAATGCTGACAGATACACAATTTTTATCTAAAAGCTTCGTGCTAATTTCGATTTGCGGGAAAGTTTCAGGATCATTAATGTTTGTTTTAATCCTTTTGGCTGCCAAAGCATCGATCGCATTAACAATTATATTCATAAACACTTGATTTAAGTCAGAAGCATAGCATTCGATTTTAGGTAATTTACTGTATTTCTTAATCACCTGAATGCTCAGATTTTCCGCATTAGATTGCAAGCGGTTATCCAAGATAAGCAGCGTACTATCCAATCCTTCATGTATGTCTACTCTCTTTAGTTCCGACTCGTCCATGCGGGAAAAATTTCGCAAAGACAAGACTATCTTTTGAATGCGCTCTGTTCCTATCTTCATCGAAGAGAGAAGTTGAGGCAAGTCTTCCATAAGAAACTCTAGATCGACTGCTTCTATTTCATTTTGAATTTCTGGTGCTGGTTGAGGATAGAATTTTTGATACAATTTGACAAGATCGAGTAACTCTTGAGTGTATTGATTGGCGTGAAACAAATTGCCGCCAACAAAATTAATGGGGTTATTGATTTCGTGAGCAACTCCAGCTACTAACTGTCCCAACCCAGACATTTTTTCGCTTTGAATTAATTGAGCTTGTGCCTGCTGCAAATCCCCTAAAGTTTTTTCAATCTGTTGAGTTTGAACTCGCAACTGGTTCTCTACTTGCAGCCGTTGTGCGATCGCAGCATAAAGCACTAAAGTTGTCAGCACAACAACCCCGATAAAAGACTGCAATAACACCAAAGATTCATTAAGATCGGGACGCGCAAAAGGCCCGCTACCTTTAACTGTTCCTAAAACAGCAATTGCCGAGACAATAAAAATTAATAATGTTGCTCCTTGGATGTCAAAGCGAAATACTGCCCATAGAAGAAATGGAATCAGCATATACTCTACAGGATAGCCGCCGCCAAAAGCAATTTTACCTACGGCCAGCACGAGCAGTATCAATATGGCAAGCTCAGCCACTTTGACCTCAGATGAGATAGATTTCAAATGCTTCAATTTCAGCTTTTTTTTTTGCCTTATTCCTGCTGTACAGAGCTCGAATAAATCCTGAAGTGCCTCTAATAGTGGTTGGCTCCAAATTAATACTAGAGGTGTAAAAATCAGAATTCCGCCTACATTTGACATCCACCATGTAAACCAGTTCATGCCCCAATCTGCCAGAGGGACAATACCCCGCAAACAGAGAGTGGTAATGCCCACAGTCGCACTGACAATCGGGCCGCCCATTCCGCCCATAACTACAAATTTGAACACATTTTGAGGGCGATCGAACAGATGGCCGCGTCTGACAAACTTGTTTAGCAGGAAACTGCCTAAGATTGCTGATAAGGTAGTTCCTGCAGCGATGCTAGAGGCAATTGCGATAGAAATCGCAACAGAATCTGCATTTGTCTTGTCCAAAAAAGCCCAAATATTGGCAAAAAATGAACCAATCCAAATTCCCGGCCAAACGCGATATCCTAGCAGCAGGAGGGCGGCTAAAGCGAACCCGTCAGGAGGCCACACGGGAGTCACATTGTCTGGCGTAGATGCCAAAAATCTCCCCAATTCAGCGGTGCTGTAGTATACAGCAGCTATAACCGTAACTGCTGTCGCGTGCAGCAACCATTTTGGTAGCGATCGAAAATTCATTAAAACTCTGTGAACTTGCTCTTATTTTTTAACAATATTCGGAGCCGATCGCCAATTTTTTGACAAAGTTGCTTCCGAGGATCATCCCCAGGTATAAAACAGCAAAAAACCAGCAAAAATCATGAACTCAAGCATAGTCATTGTTGCTGCGGATGTCTTTAATTTACCATAGCAGACTTCTGACCAAAAAATTGGGTCACGACCTCCCGGATTCATCTGTAGTCTTAATCTAAAATCTAAAATCTAAAATCCGATGACGAATGGCTTTGTGAACTCACTTGCCCCCGATCGCACTCGCTGTCATAACATAAAACTAGGAGCGGCGCGTGCGACAGAGCGGCAGATAAAAGCTCATCAATTATGTCCAAATTAATGTCAAGATTAAATCAGCGATCGCCAAAAATCCTCAGTCTCAGCCAAGTGTCAAAATCCGACGCAACAAGTTCCAATGAGCAATTCCATCTACCCCGGCATAACTCTCAACAACCAATACCGCCTCCTCCGCGAATTGGGACACGGAGGCTTCGGGCGCACCTACCTCGCTGAAGACGCACACCGATTTAACGAGCCCTGCGTTTTAAAAGAATTTGGGCCCCAAGTACACGGAAGTTACGCTTTACAAAAATCCGAACAGGCAATCTCAAACCCGGAGAAGGGAAAGCTTACATTAATTCAAATTACTTACTGTCGCGTATATCGGTGCTTCACCCCAATCGGAAAATACTCGGCATCGCCCGTCGCAGTTAATGTCACCACAGGTAACTGATATTCGGGCGGCACGTAATTAGCAAATTCGCTGTTTAGCCGCCGCAATTGCGCGAGAATTGAAGATGCGATCGCCTGCTTCATCTCCTCATCGCCCTCCACCCCCGCTGCTAATTCCACAACCACCGATAAAAACCGATTTTGATCCGCATCTTCCTTGACTTGCAGTACAAATTTTCCCGTCACCCATTCCCGAATGGTGGGAACTTCTAAACCTACGGTGACATTTTCCGGGTAAATGTTAGCACCGAAGTAGGAAACGGTAAAGTGCGATCGCCCAAATACATAGACAAATGGCAAGCAGCGAATTCCTCTGGGGAAATTAGAAACTTTCATAGCTGCTGCTTGCTGCAAACGTGCCACAGGGTTAAATCCCCATTCAGCCAAAAAATTGAGCATTGCTTCGTAACAAATTAAACCGCCGTTATCGGAGATGTGATAGCGTATTAGCGGGATGCCGTTGTCGCCAGAAAATAATAGCGTGCCATCATTATTCACTTCAAAAAAACGGCTTTTCGGATCGTACTGTACCAGCGTTGGCAACCGCGATTCCCCGAATAAATTTCGTGATGCTTCCGGATTATTTGCTAAAAAGCGGCGGATGCAAATGCTCAGCGGTGTCTCGTTGCCCAAAACGCCGGCATCCGCAGTACCGTAAAGGCTCGCAGAGTTGTAATATAGATTGTCTGAATTAGTGCGATCGCTCACCAAACTCCGCCATTCTTCGCTAAACACTTCCCCCGCAAACACCATCTTAATTCGATATTTTTGCCACTCCACACCCCCAGCAATTCCGCTATCAATCACATCCTTGATAAATGGCGGATATCCCAACAAAACTACTTGCTCGAAATGCTCCCCAAGTTCCTGCACAACTCGAAATATTTCAGTCTTATTATTCCCAGGCGTCACAACTGTAACTGGATAACCCTTACTCGCTAGATAGCGACAGCAATTTGCCGTGTACATTCCGCCTACCCAAGTTCCCAACGCAAAGCAAATCACAGCTAAAGTTGAGCGATTGTCGGCGTAAAAACTGTCGTGAAATATTTGTTCAAAACGAGCGGCAATTTGCAACTCATCGCTGATAAAACGCGGCCAAAATGTCGGGTTTCCTGTCGAACCAGATGAAACCGCAATGAAATCGCAACTTTCTAATTTACCCTGGTAGCACAACTGAGGTAGCGGGTGACAGCGTAAATAATTCTCTTTGGTAATTAGCGGCAATTTTTGGAAGTCTTCAAAGGTTTGAATTGAGGCGGGATTGATGTTAAGTGCAGCTAGGAAAGTCTGGTAAGCTGGTACTGTGGCCGCGACTTTTTGAAAAAGCGCGATCGCCTTGGATTCGGCAACTCGATTCTGCTGGTGTTGCAATCGTTCCTCAAGCGGCGCCCTCAAAAACTCTTCAAACCCCCCCATTGCTCGCTGACGCTGTTCTGGCTGCATTATTTGCTCCTTAAAATGCGTATTTTGCACCTCGATCGCTCAAGATTCAATTAGTAGCGCTAACGCCCGATCGCACATTGGGCTGGACACTAAAAATTTGAACACATTTTGAGGTCGATCGAAAATATGGCGCAGGAGATAAACTTCCATAGCACGAAACCGCTGTTTTCACAATAACCACAGGGGATAGCCAAGCTGCCGATCAACTAATAAACACTGACACACTATGTCAAGATTAATTCAGCGATCGCCCAAAACTCCCAGTCTCAGTCAAGCGTGAAAATCCGACGCAGCAAGTTCCAATGAACAATCCCATCTACCCCGGCATAACTCTCAACAATCACTACCGCATCGTCCGCGAATTGGGACACGGAGGCTTCGGGCGCACCTACCTAGCAGAAGACGCCCACCGATTTAACGAACCCTGCGTTTTAAAAGAATTTGCGCCCCAAGTACACGGAAGTTACGCTTTACAAAAATCCGAGGAACTGTTCGAGCGGGAAGCGGGAGTGCTCTACAAGCTGCAACACAATCAAATCCCGCGCTTTCGCGAACTCTTCCGCGTCAGTATCAGCGATCGAGGCTACCTATTTCTCGTCCAAGACTACGTGCCAGGCCAAACTTACCGCTTTTTGCTAGACGCCCGCAAGCGTCAGGGTTTGCGGTTCATAGAGGCAGAAATCAATCAACTGCTCATCCAGATTTTGCCCGTGCTCGAATACATTCACTCTTTGGGAGTGATTCACCGCGACATCTCCCCGGACAACCTGATTCTGCGGAGTTCTGACGGGATGCCCGTGCTAATCGACTTTGGGGGAGTAAAACAAGTCGCCGCCACCGTAGAGTCTCTTTTCGCTGAGGCTAACGGCACTCCCGCCCCCGCGACTCGCATCGGCAAGCTCGGCTATGCTCCCGTCGAACAGATGCAGATGGGCATCGTCTCTCCCCACAGCGATTTGTACGCTCTGGCGGCCACGGTTTTGGTGTTGCTGACGGGGAAGGAACCGCATCAATTGCTCGACAGCCATACCCTGAATTGGAAGTGGCGGGCGGAATGTTCTCTGTCTCCGAATTTGTCCCTGGTGCTGGATAAAATGCTTGCTCAACAGCCGAGCCAGCGTTACTCCTCGGCTCGCGAGGTAATGCTCGCTCTCTCCGGCAATCCGCCTTTACAGCCACCTTTGCCACCAGCCCCGGATTTTGGGATCACGCAGCCACCGCCGGATTTCTCGCCTATACCCGTGCCCGCTCCCACGCCAAAACTGCCGGGAACTCCGGTGCGAATTGCTGCTATTGGCAATCAGCAAAAAATGCCTGCTTGGAAAATGGTTTTGTTTGTGGTGGCTGTGCTATCAACTATGGGTGGAGTTGGCTGGTTTGCGGGCAATTCTTTGTTAAATCTGCAATCAAAAGTGCAGAAAGTTCCCCAGCCTTCAAACCCGAAGCAGCAGCAAGAAGATGCTTTGCAAGATCGCTTTGTCAAGCTCAAAATTGACGATCGATTCTATAGCGGTTATGTCAACCTTGTGGACGAGACTTTCTATGCCAAATACCCGGAATTGGGCGGACGGCTGTTAAAAGAAGGCGATGACGATCGCCAATGGCGCGAAAGGTGGCAGAAAATCGGCGAGGAGTTGCTCGATAAGCTGGAAAATCTCAGCAGCGACGCTAGAGCGCGGTTGGGCACTTACGACACCACTGATCTCGATCGCTGGAAAACAGAGGTTAACAAGCTGAATTTGAGCAGTAGGGCTTTGTACGATTTGGCTGATGCTAAGTTCTTTTATTGGTTTCCAGAACAGCCGCGCGATCGCAATATCCTTGGTTTGCCGATCGGACAAATTTGGCAAGCAATTACCGCCGACGCACTCGAAGCCTTACAAGCTGGAGCAACTGTCGAAAGCGTTGAATTTGACCGCCGATCGAACAGCAAAAGCCTCACAGGGAATCTCAAACCCGGGGAAGGGAAAGCTTACATTGCCAGGTTCGCTCAAAATCAAACTTTGCGCGTGAATCTACAAGCACCGCGCAAATCTACTCTACTGTCAATTTATACTCCGGGGCGGACAAAGGGCGCGCGACCTTTGCTGGAAGATGCAGAGGGACTTAGTTGGTCTGGATTGCTGGATGATGCTGGTTATTATGAATTTGTGGTAGTTTCTCAAGCATCTGAGCCGATCGCTTACGAGTTGAACCTGACGGCGGAATAACTGCTATTGACGCTCTCGATCCACCCAGGCAATAATAAGGTAATACCAATCAGATAAGTTGTCGGGTTCAAACAAAGAATATGCTGAGATTCGCGATCGTAGCTTTAGTGACTTTTGGATTAGTATTAGTGACTGCACTAGGTTTACATCCGGCCAATGCGACAGTCAGCACTCCCGAATTTTATGCTTGGAACTTTGCCTCTGTAGGCAGTAGCGAGCTGGTTTGTAAAAAGACCGTGGTTGTTCCGCAAGATTTGATAATTCCGTCATCATCCATGAACGCTGTCAGTATCACTTCTGCAATTGTAGATGAAAAGTTTTGCGCGAATTCCACTAAGCCTGTGAATTAAGGCAGTGCATAAGAGGATTTCCGGTTATAGAACCCTAATTAAGTTCTCCGTTAGTCCATTTGAGATTTGAGATTTGAGATTTACTTCACAGAGGAATCTGGCAGGTTGAACCTTAATCTAAAATTTTTATCTCTCTACGACTGTTGTCTGAAAGCAAGTATCCTTTTTTGGATGAATCAGGACGCAGCGTCCTGATTCATCCCTTGAGAGAAAACTCTACTTGTCAGTACAAACACGGACTAATTATGAACAATTAACCGGACATCATATAAGTAATAGCTTGAGTAATTTCCGCCATCCGCGCACTGAAACAGTTGGCTGAATTTTTTTTATGAGAAACGCCGTAAATTTTGTAATAAAAGTTTATCAAACGAGTCGGGCGCAGCAGTTTGCGGCTCTTGAAAGAGATTGAAATCTTCCCAATTTGGGCAGTTCTTTGATTGTGACTTAAGAACCGAGGGGAAATATTCAGCCATTTGGCTAATCATTTATTGGCTAATTAGCTGAATTATTAATTTGCTAGTTTGAGTATGCTAGAGTTAGTCAGGTTCAGATATATAGTGCCATCTATTATCTAAGTATCATGCTCAAAATTTTGGTGATTGAAGACGACGAATTAATCCGGGAAACTCTTCTGCAACTCCTGGAATCTCACAGCTACCGGGTCATTGCGGCAGAAAACGGTCGAGCTGGGGTGCAGATGGCACTTTCGGAGATACCGGATTTAATTTTGTGCGACGTGCAGATGCCGGAACTCGACGGTTATGACGTGTTGCGGACTCTGCGGCAAAACTCGCTAGCTGCAACAATTCCATTTATTTTCCTCACGGCTCAAAGTGACAAAACCGATTTTCGTCGAGGGATGGAATTGGGGGCCGACGATTACCTGACAAAACCGTTTACCAAGGCTGAATTGCTGGGAGCCATTGCTTCTCGCGTCTTGAAACGGCAAACTATTACTCAACCCCTAACAGTCGCGCTTCACCAAGCAGAAGCCAGACTCAAAGATTTAGTTAATGACTCCACCAAGGTTACAACCCTCTCTCCTGAAAAGTTTGCTCTCGAAGCTTTGCTGCGCCACGCTTTGGCACAAGGTGAGTTTCAGGTATACTATCAGCCACAAGTGAATATTGCTACCGGCCAAGTTATCGGCGCCGAAGCTTTAGTGCGCTGGCAAAATCCCGATCGAGGTATAATTTCTCCCTGCGAATTTATTCCATTAGCAGAAGAAACAGGTTTAATTATTCAAATTGGCGAGTGGGTACTGCTTTCAGCTTGCGCTCAAGCCGCTAGTTGGCTGGCGGCGGGGTTTTCGCCCTTTACAATCTCAGTAAACTTGTCGGCCCGGCAGTTGTCTGACCCGGAACTCAAGGCGCGAATCGTCCAAATATTGGAAACTACAGGTTTAGAGCCTGCTAATTTAGAATTAGAAATGACCGAAAGCGCTTTGGTGGAAAATGCGACAGTAGCAGGCGCTACTTTAAACCAACTAAAAGCTCTAGGAATTCGGATTGCTATTGACGACTTCGGCACCGGTTACGCTACTTTAGGATATCTTAAGCAATTTGCTTTTGACAGTTTAAAGATCGATCGAATTTTCGTCCGTAATGCCAACGAAGATACTCAAAATGCTGCTATTACTACAGCGGTAATTTTACTGGGTCACAGTTTGAACATGACCGTAATTGCTGAGGGAGTGGAAACAGAAGCAGAACTAGATTTTTTGAAACAACATCAGTGCGATATCATGCAGGGGTATCTGTTCAGCCGCCCCGAACCCGCAGCGATAATTGAAAGTATGTTGGTTGCCAACCCGAGTTTGTTCGGGCCGCCCCCAGCAGCAGCACCTGGTCGCGTTGTCCCTTTTGTACCTGTGTCCGAACCCGAAAAATCTAAAAACCTTTCAATGTCGGGTCTAGGAATAGTGTAAGTGTCACCAAAATTTCTGTTTTATAGGATAAAATTCTTTCTTTTAACTTCTATTTTCTGCATAAAAGTTGACCCTTCCTCCTAAAAAATTGTAGCTTTTGATGATAGGCGAATCAAAGAAGGATATTGTTCCCCATATTGCTCTACTACTTCCCCTTTTATGCGCTAGGCGCCCCTAATTGGACTATTTGAGAAAGTGTGGCGTGTTGAAATGGCGAGCCTTTATCAAGTTGCAGGAGGTACACTCATTTAAGTTCTTACTTTGGGACTGGCAGTTTCAAGAACTGTCCAACTGGAATTGGTGCAAGCCTGTCATGGAAAGAATATTAGTGGTTGACGACGAAGCAGACTGTCAAACAGTCTTAGCAATGTACCTAGAAAGTCAAGGATATCGGGTGGAATGCGCTAATTCAGGGGTTGAGGCGCTCTCGATTTTTGAAAATGCCCCCCCAGATTTGGTAATTTCAGATGTCATGATGCCGGAAATGGACGGGTTTGAGTTTTGTCGCCGTTTGCGAACTACCCGTTTGGGACAGTTAGTCCCCTTTATATTTTTGTCGGGTCAAGGCGAGTTGGAGTCAAAAGTTGAAGGTCATTCGATCGGCGGTGACGATTATCTGGTAAAACCTTTTCAGTCTGAAGAAATTTTAGCTAAGGTAAAGGCGCAGTTAGAGCGCTCTCACCGCATTCACGCCGAGATTGTCCGACTGCTTCAAACTTCTAGCGGTAGGGCGGTGGAACCACAATTGGTGGCAGTATTGCCAGCACCTGCACCTTTGCCTTTAACGCCAGCCGAGGAAAGAGTTTTTTGGGAGGTTATCCAGGGTTATACTAACAAACAAATTAGCGATCGACTGTTTATTAGCCCCCGGACTGTGCAAGCTCATTTAGGCAGCATTTTCAGCAAATTACAGTTAGAAAATCGTGCCCAGCTTGTGAGATTTGCCCTAGAAAGAGGATACAAACCACCTCAAACTTAGCTCTGATCTCAACCTAGGGTGCGCCAGCCAGCCAGTGGATTTTAGATTTTAGATTTTAGATTTTAGATTTACTCTACAGATTCTTCTGGGAGCTAAAACTTTAGTCTAAAATTTTGAGCTTTCCACTACTTAAGTCGCGGGCTTCTATCCGTTTTTGGTCGGCATCAAAAACTCCCGTAATTGCCAAAAAAATGGAGGCTGACGCACTCAGCAAGCAGATTATTCCACATTCAAAACACAATAAGGAAAATTAGTTATCACGCAAACCCCCGGCCCCAAATTCGTACCCCGAAAGTTGGCACGTTCCAAATCACCCTGCCGCACGTTATTAGCCGCATCGATATTTGTACCGCTCAATTGAGCATTAGGAAGCCTAGTATTTGACAAAATAGCATTCTGCAAATTACTATCGCGCACATCGGCAGAAGACATATTCGCTCCGCTTAAATTCGCACGATTCAAATTAACTCTAAACAGCAGCGAACGCCTCAAATCGGCATTCGACAAATTAGCTTGCAGCAGAAAAGCTTCCCCCAGATTCGCATTAAAAAGTTTAGCACCGCGCAAATCCGCACTCGTCAGATTCGCTCGCCCCAAAAAAGCATTAGACAAATCCGCATTTCGCAGATTAGCACCATTCAATTCAGCACCGTACATCTCGGCATTAACTAAGTTAGCATTTGCCAAATTAGCATCACTTAAATCGGCTTCTAGCAAATTAGCTTCATAGAGATTTGCTCCGCTTAAATCGGCTCCTCTTAAATTAGCTCTGTACAAGCTAGCCTTGAACAAATCAGCATTTCTCAAGTCACAGCCCTCGCACTCTTTAGTTTCCAGCAATTGCCTAACATGATCTGGATTTTGAGCTTTAACGGGAGCCGCCAGCCCAAACAAAGCTAAACTTGCCGTTACAGTTGCCAAGAGTTTAAGTTTCACAAACAAACCTCACTGCTACTTCAAATAAATTATACTAGCAAACTATAGACTTTAAACCCATATCCTTCTCTCTTTTCTCTTGCTCTGCGTTCTCTGCGCCCTCTGCGGTAAATCTTCAAAAACATGATTCGCAGCCAAGGATTTAGACCTGCTTCCAGCAAGGCGGGCAAAGCCCGCCCTACTTAACTTAATTAAGCTTCATCTAAAGCAGCAACACCAGGCAATTCCTTACCTTCGAGCAGTTCTAAACTAGCACCGCCACCTGTGGAAATGTGGCTCATTTGTTCGCCTAAATTCAACTGTTCCACAGCCGCCACCGAGTCACCACCACCGATAATTGTGGTAGTACCGGTTTTAGTAATCCCCGCCAAAGAATGGGCAATCCCTTCAGTTCCTACAGCAAACTTCTCCATCTCAAACACGCCCATCGGCCCGTTCCAGATTACCGTTTTGCAATCGGCCAAAGCATCTTGGAAAGTTTTGACTGAATCCGGGCCGATATCCAAACCCATCCAACCGTCGGGGATGCTTTCAACAGAGACAGTTTGAGTGTTAGCATCAGCAGCAAACTTGTCAGCAACTACCACATCAGTAGGTAACAGAAAAGTAACTCCCCGTTCCTTCGCTTTAGCTTCCAAAGACTTCGCCAATTCCAGCTTGTCATCTTCCACCAAAGACTTGCCCACGTTCAAGCCGCGAGCTTTGTAGAAGGTGAAAACCATGCCACCGCCCAACAGCAGTTTGTCGCACTTTTCGAGCAGTTTTTCAATGACTCCAATCTTGCTGGAAACCTTAGAACCGCCGATAATAGCAGCTAAAGGACGCTGAGGATTGTCGATCGCACTGCCGAGATATTGCAGTTCCTTCTCCATCAAAAACCCAGCCACAGAAGGACTCAGATACTTAGTAACGCCCTCAGTAGAAGCGTGAGCCCGGTGAGCCGTACCAAAAGCATCATTGACATACAAATCGGCCACAGAAGCTAACTTCTTAGCAAATTCTGGGTCGTTTGCCTCCTCCTCTGGGTAGAAGCGGACATTTTCCAGCAACAGCACATCGCCATCTTGCATCGCGGCGACTGTAGCAGCGACTTCATCACCGATGCAGTCGTCAGTCTTTTTGACCTCTTTGCCCAACAATTCCGACAGGCGCACAGCAACGGGCGTCAAGCGTAACTTCTCCGTCACGCCCTTGGGACGACCGAAGTGGCTGCACAAAATCACCTTAGCGCCCTTGGACGCTAAATCTTGAATTGTCGGCAGAGCCGCCCGGATGCGAGTATCATCGGTGATATTGCCGTTGTCGAGCGGCACGTTAAAGTCCGCCCGCACCAATACCCGTTTGCCCGATAAGTCCGATGCCGATAAATTTGCTACAGTTTTTTTTGTCACAGGATTAACCTCCTAATATGTGTGTTTTTGTCGAATTCCGTTGAAATGGCGGCACTGGTAACTTGCACCCCGGCCTCGGACGCATTCAACCGCGCCCGTACAAAAAACGGAAGATGGAACAAACGGCACTGATTGGCTTAACCTAAACATTTTATCGGAGTCCGTGTCCCGGAGATGTGCAGTATGTTCAAGACAGTCTTATTTCCTGTCGATCAAAGCCGAGAAGCCCGCGAAGCTGCCGAAAAGGTGGTCAATATCGTAAAAACCTACGGTTCTCGCTTAGTTATTCTGTCGGTAGTCGAGCCCCCAGCCGAGGAGGCCGACGCCCCCGCGCGAGAGGTGATGACTTCTCCCGAAGCAGTCGCAAAACTTCTTTCTGAGGCCCAATCGATGTTTTCCCAGCAGGGAATTGAAGCTGAAATCATCGAACGGGAAGGCAAACCTGCTTTCACGATTTGCGATGTGGCTGACGAAATTGGGGCCGATTTGATTGTGATGGGCTGTCGGGGGATGGGTTTAACCGATGATGGGGCGTCTGACAGCGTTACCAATCGGGTGATCAATCTGTCTCCTTGTGCAGTTTTGATTGTGCCTTAGTCAGTTGTCAGTTGACTGTTGACTGTTGGCAGTTGACTGTTGGCAGTTGTTAGTTGTCATTCAAGAACTAACAACTAAGAACTAACCAATAACAACAGTCAACAGTCAACTAACCAATAACAACTAACCAATCACAATAGTCAACAGTCAACAGTCAACAGTCAACAGTTAACAGTCAACAGTCAACAGTCAACTAACTAATGAAAATTCACTGGTATCCCGGTCACATTGCCAAAGCTGAACGGGCATTAAAAGAACAGCTAAAGCGGGTAGATGTGGTGCTCGAAGTCCGAGATGCCCGCATTCCATTGGCTACTTATCACCCCCAAATGCCGAGTTGGGTGGGCGGCAAGCCGCGAGTATTGGTCGTCAACCGCATGGATATGATTACGCCTCGATCGCGCGAGGCGTGGGAAACATGGTTTGAGGCCCAGGGGGAAACTGCGTATTTTACTAATGCCGAGCACGGTCAAGGAGTAGACGCTGTGGCGGATGCCGTGCAGGATGCTGGGGTGCAGCTAAATAAAAGAAGGTTCGATCGAGGTATGCTGCCCCGTCCAGTCCGGGCAGTGGTAATGGGATTTCCCAATGTCGGAAAATCTGCTTTAATTAATCGGCTGTTAGGGCGGAGAGTGGTGGATAGTGCCCGCAGAGCTGGAGTAACTAAATCGCTCCGATGGATTCGCATTTCTGAGGAAATTGAATTATTAGACGCCCCCGGAGTGATCCCAACCCGAATTAACAATCAAGAAAATGCCATAAAATTAGCTATTTGCGAAGATATTGGCGAAGCAGCTTACGACAATCAAGTAGTAGCAGCAGCGATGGTAGATTTGCTCCAAGGGCTGGAGGCGGCTGATGACACGTTGATATCACTATCTGGTTTCAAATCCCGCTATAAATTAGATGCAACCTCTAGTAATGGTGAAGATTATCTGCACGAGGTAGCAAAAGACAGGTATAAAGGAGATGTCGAACGAACGGCGCGGCAGATGTTAAACGATTTTAGAACGGGTGTGTTGGGTCAGCTTACTTTGGAGTTGCCGCCGGCGTGATAAGACTCGTGCTATACAACTAATCAGGAATGGTATTAAATAGGGATTTGCTAACGTTGAGAATTTGAACTTCGTCTCCTATGTGTACTATTTCTTCTGCTGCTTGAGGTGGTACTCGCGTGTTAATTATCAGCCGACTAAAGTGATTTAAATGCCCTTTTTTTACCAAGTCAGGCATGATTTCCTTCTGCTTGGCTGTTAGTATATTTTTAAAATCTGGATAAGCTTCTTTCGCTGCATAACTTCGCGTAGATAGGAGACAGGGCTGACCGGGATTAATACCTTCAAATATTACAGTCCCTATTTTAAACCTAACAATTTCATCAGCTTGTGGGAAAAGGTGGTCTTCCCAAAAAGCGGGGACATCTCCTATTTCAATATTAGCTCGCAAGCGATGGCGCATCTCGTTAACGCAAACTCTCGGAAACCAAGATGCAACTTCGGCAATTGTTTCGGTACTGATAATGCTTGGCCCTGGTGCAGCGGTATTGTCGGGAAAACCTGTCAGCAAGTTTTCAATTAACTTGACGGGGAAACCGAAGTAGCTGCTCAACCAAGATTCTATTCCCAAGCGTTCTCTATCTACATGAAAAAATATTTCTTGTTCGGTGCCTTGAATTTTTAGACCGGCAATTCTCTTTTTTATGTCAAAGGATAAGCGTAGAAAACAGACTCCACTGTTGCGCTTAGTATTAACAAATTCTCCTGCTGCATCGCAGATGGCAAAAGAGCGATCGCCTTCTAGAGCTCCGCTGGCTAGAATTGTTGCTTGACTGACTGCTATGCCGTCAAGGGACTTGACCGGATAGATATGAATGCTGGCGACGTAAGACATTTCGAGCCATTGATAAATAATTGTCGTTTTAGATACATTCTAGCATCCCCTGCCAGCAGAATGAGGACCGCAGTTGACTTTACTAAATAAAATTTCAATGAAATAAAAAAGGGCAACTTTTTTAAAGTTTACATTGTGCCGGAGCAGCTTGTAAAGAAAAATCAAAGAATTATGACTGAGCTTGTGGTAGATATTATGGTATAAAATAGAAAAAATTGAATCGAGTTATAAGCAATGACTGAAAGCGGAAGTAGAGGC
The DNA here is from genome assembly GCF_036700845.1 of Microcoleus sp. S13_C5. Classification (NCBI taxonomy): domain Bacteria; kingdom Bacillati; phylum Cyanobacteriota; class Cyanophyceae; order Oscillatoriales; family Microcoleaceae; genus Microcoleus; species Microcoleus sp. S13_C5. Next base: position 12,851 of record NZ_JAUBPR010000012.1, on the reverse strand, counting down.
ATGATTTCGCGACGCAATTTAATGTTGAGGGCTGGTGCAGGGATGCTGGCGGCAAGCTTTGCACCTGCGCTTTTACAAGCCCAAGCCGCAAATGCACAGGAAATCTCTGACATTACTCCTAACAGTGCTCTTAAGAAATTGATGGCGGGGAATCAACGCTACATTGAGCAAAAACGGACATTTCCCGACCAAGCTCGATCGCGAATTGTAGAAGTAGCACAGGCTCAACATCCGTTTGCAACCATCCTGGCTTGTTCTGATTCGCGGGTTACTCCCGAAATTATTTTCGACCAAGGATTAGGGGATTTATTTGATATCCGAGTAGCTGGAAATTTTCTAGACGATGGGGTTCTCGGAAATATAGAATATGCGGCCTTAGAATTAGGCGTGCCACTATTAGTAATTCTGGGTCACGAACGCTGCGGGGCTGTCAAAGCAGCTTTAGATGGCAAAGCTGTGCCTGGTCACATTAGCACTTTGGTGGCGGCGATTAAACCAGCAGTTGATTCGACCAAAGGTCAAACAGGCGATGCGTGGGATAACGCAGTCAGAGCTAATGTGAAAATGAATGTAAATAAGTTACAATCCTCGTCGCCTATTTTAGCTGAAGCAGTCAAAGCGGGCAAGCTTAAAGTTGTTGGGGGCCGCTACGATTTGGATAGCGGCAAAGTAGAGATAATTGCTTGATTTTGCTGGTAATTTTCAGAATTTGTAGGGTAGTGCCCAGAGTGCCTACCCCTTGGGGAGCGAGGGGAAACCATCGGGGATTGCCCCTAAGAATTATTGGTAACGATCAAGTAGATATGCAAGTTTAAAGTAAACCCATTTCTTGCAGTCCCCGGCGCAGGCGTTCTGCTTCAAAAGGGCGACGCTGTTCGTGAAGGGCGATCGCTCTTTTGAATTCTGCTAAACTTTCTGGCATTTTGCCAATTTTCAGCAAGGCTACTGCCAAGTTTTGATGAGCTTCGGCGTGTTCGGGATCGATTTTTATCGCTTGTCGGTAATAGGCGATCGCATCTGCTAAATTTCCGGCTGCCTTCAGCGTCAGTCCTAAATTATAGTGACCTACTGCAAAATTGGGGTCAATTTTTAAAGCTGCTTTGTAAGCTTTTTCAGCAGATTTCAAATCTCCTTCATCTTTGAGCAAATTACCCAAGTTATTGTAAGCACCCAACTTGAGGGGCGGGAACACATTTGTATTAATTGCCGCTTGATAGTGTTCTTTTGCTTTGGCAAACTGCTGCTGCTGGCGATATGCAATTCCCAAATGATAGTTTAGTTCGTAAAGAATAGAATCATTAATGGCTTCCGCAGTCAAGCCTTTCGTTAATAAATTAATTCCCCGCCCGATTTGCCCGCTTTCTACATACAAAGCGCCTAATTTGCTACAAGCATAAGCATCGTTTGGATAATAAGCTATATAGCGTTCCATTGCTGCTTGAGCTTTTTGGAATTTACTTTTTGCGGCGATCGCATCTTTTTGATAACCAGAGTGCCAAATCGCCACATCGGGGAGAGAAGCTATTTTCCATTTTGGTTCCCTCTGCAAAATCTCAGCCACGCTGTCGTCTACCATTGCGTGGTAAGGACGAGAAAAGCGGATATCGAGGCGATTGCGAAACAAGCGCGACACTAGGGAATAAGGAGATTGAGAGGCGCCGATTTCTTGGCGGATGAGATTGATTAGCAGAAGGTTCTCGCTCGCAATTGCCTGCTTAATTTGAGGCAGAATCTCCGGAACCAAAACCTCATCGGCATCTAATACCAAAATCCAGTCGCCCTGGGCGTGCTTCAGACACTCGTTGCGCGCCGCTGCGAAGTCGTCGCACCATTCAAAGTCATAAACCCTCGCCCCGCATTCTCGGGCAATTTCACGGGTGCGATCGCCCGATCCCGTATCCACCACCACCATTTCGTCCACAACACCCTTAACGCTGTCCAAAGTCCGCGACAGTGTTGCCTCTTCATTCTTCACAATCATGCACAGAGTCAGATCCATCGGGCGCAAACTTTCCTCATTTCACAGACATATTGTAATTTTTTTAACCACCAAAACACAAAAAGTCCCAGAAAAGATTTTCCTATTTCCCTTTGGCTTTGAGCATAAGTATTTTTCTTCCCTAGAAAAAGTGGGTTAACTCTTTTGAGATATTAAAAAGCCTCAAACTCGGACGATTCATGAGAAATCCTACCACTGTCGGTTCATCCCTGCGGTAGAGGTAAGACCGGGATAGGGGTTGTTATTCTAAGAACATAAGACAAGGCACAAGAAAAGTTTAAGTATTCAGGAGAAAAAGAAATGGGAATTATTGCTTGGATCGTTTTAGGACTGATTGCCGGTGCGCTAGCCAAAGCCATTTATCCGGGAACTCAAGGCGGTGGCTTTCTGGCAACAACAGGTTTAGGAATTTTGGGCGCGTTAGTGGGAGGTTATCTAGGTCAAGTCTTACTGGGGACGAGCGGGGGAGCATCCTTCGGAGCATTGACTCTACCCAGCATAGCTTTTGCAGTAGTAGGTGCGATCGTTCTACTTTTCATCTGGGGATTGTTAACTCAGCGTGCTGCATAACAAATATTGCCAATTCCCAGTCGATCGACTTTTAGGGTATTCATAAACCCGGTTTCTTGAAGAAACCGGGATTTTCAGTTGTTTGTAGGTGCGTCAATCGATTTTAGATTTTAGATTTTAGATTTTAGAGGCGAGCCCACGGATAAATGCGGGGGCTTGAGGATTTTCGATTTTGGATTGATTCCACGGATAAATGCGGGGGCTTGTACCATCAAGAAATTCTTGGTCAGCCTACTTTTACCAAATCCGGGTTAAAAACCCCTATCAGACTCAGCGCTTGCAACAGTTCAAGAGCAAAACTTTCGTCTCAACAGAGGGGGACTGAAGAATAAAGGGGTAAAAATCCCGGACTTGGTATTAATTAATCAATCCGCAAATTGAAAGGCAAGCGAACATAAACCCCCTGCGGGTCGTTCATCGACTTGATCACAGCCAATTCATCTTGCATTTTCTTAAATTCGGCCGTTAGCGGGTCGAGTTTGGTGGCTGGTTTCAAAACGTGAACGCCGGAAATTTTTTCCAAAATTCGCTCCTCCAAACTGCGGCGTTTTGGATATTCTTCCAACTTCCAATCGTCGCCGAGTTTAGCTTGCTTCGCCGCCTCTCTGACAGCATCTTCAAGCCCGCCAATTTCATCGACTAAACCCAACTGTTTCGCGGCCGTACCAGACCACACTCTGCCTTGAGCAATTTCTTGTACCTTGTCTTTCGGCAGTTTGCGGGAGTTGGCGACTTTAGTAATAAATCGATCGTAAATGCGATCAACTATCCTCTGAATATTCGCCAATTCTTGAGGATTTTTCGGACGGGAAACTGTGCTAGTATCCGCAAAGCGGGCGGTTTTCACCACGTCCCAAGTCACGCCGTTGTTAGCAGCCAACTTTTCGGCGTTGAACAGCATTCCGAAAACGCCGATCGAACCGGTAATCGTATTGGGTTCGGCAAAGATTTTGCTGGAACCCATCGAAATCCAATAGCCGCCGGATGCTGCTAAATTGCCCATCGAAACGATAACTGGTTTCTTTTTCCCCGTCAGCATCACTTCGCGTCCAATGACTTCGGCCGCCGTCGCGCTACCTCCGGGACTGTTGACGCGCAAAACCACTGCTTTTACGTCGTCATCTTCTCGGATTTTCCGCATTTCTTTAGCGATGCGATCGCCTCCTACTTGAGTCGGGCCCCCTTCGCCGTCTACAATCTCTCCTTCAGCGTAAAGTATAGCAATTTGGTTTTTCTTGTTAGCGCGAGTTGAGCTTTTATCCTCAGCAATTTTTGCGTAGTTTTTCAAACTAATTTGCTTGAAAGATTTGTTTTCGCGATCGGTTCCTGTGAGCTTTTTGAGTTCGGTCGATATTTCGTCAAAGTATACAACCTTATCAACTAACTTGTTTTTGAGAGCTTCGTCAGCCATCAAAGTTCCGCCATTATCTGCAAGCGCTTGCAGTTGCGGAACAGTCACTTTGCGGCTCGGAGCGACAGTTTGCAGGTATTCTCCCCACATATCTCCGAGCAACTTTTGAGTTTGCTGGCGATTTTCGGGACTCATTTTTTTGAGCAAAAACGGCTCAACGGCTGACTTGTATTTGCCGACGCGAGTCACTTGCACTCCCACGCCGTATTTTTCCAAAGCACCAGTGAAAAACATTGCCTGACTGCTAAAACCGTTGATTTCCAAAGCGCCGTAAGGATTGACGGCAATTGTATTAGCAACAGAACCGAGGTAATAATCTCGCTCATTCCAGTCCATCTGGTAAGCAAAAATGGGTTTTTTGGCATCTCGGAAACGCTGCAAAGCCGATCGAACTTCTTTGAGATTGGCAAACGCGCTGGTGCTCGAATTTGAGCTGCCTTCTAGATAAATGCCAACGATTTTCGGGTCTTTTTTCGCATATTCGATCGTGTCTAAGACAGTCCGCAGCGTCACAGCATCGCCGGAATCTTCCGAAAGCACTTCTTCAATCGCCGCGCTAGTGCTACGGATCGGTTTGCTGTCGGTGATATTTAAAGAAAGGTCTAATACCAATACAGACTTATCTTTAACTTGTGGGCCTGAATCTTTAGACGACGATGCCGCCAGAGCAATTAGCAGTACCAGTCCCCCTAATCCTAGGCTGCCCAGCAGCAACAATCCTAGGAAGGTTCCCAGCAAACTTGCACAGGTATATTTTAGGAAATCTTTCATTAGATAATCTGTAATTGGTAATTAGTCAATAGTCATTAGTCAATAGTCATTAGTCAATAGTCATTAGTTATTAGTTATATCAAATCCGGTTAGAGCGGAATGATAGCGAGCTTGCAAGCGTCCCCGCTCGCACTGCACTCGGGAAAATATTATTCCGATGCCAGTGAAAACGATATTATGGGTAATTCCTGCAACTAGGATTTAGCAATTATCCCCTGTCGTAGTTATTAGCTAATGACTTTTGACTGCTGACTAATGACTTTTGACTGCTGACTCACTTTTATCTTAACCTTTCCAAAACGCCAGATTGTTTTAACTCATCCAAATTACCGCAGCCCGTACAGAACATCACGGTGGCGATTTCTGCAATTAAAGCCTCAGCTAGGAGGGCTGCCGCTGATTCCGATTCCGCAGCAGCTTGTAGAAACGGCCGCGCCAGTCCCGCAATATCCGCGCCAAGGGCGATAGCCTTCGCTGCATCCAACCCATTCTGCAAGCCTCCAGAGGCAATCAGAGGAACATCCGGCGCTACGGCGCGGGTGCTGACAATGCACTCGGCTGTCGGTATTCCCCAGTCGGCAAAGGTTGCGCCCAACCTGCGCTGCTTGCCATCTTTAGCTCGCTCTCCTTCTATTTTGGCCCAAGAAGTGCCTCCGGCCCCGGCAATGTCGATCGCACCTACCCCGGCGGCGAGCAATTTCTTTGCCATCTTTCCTGAAATACCGTTGCCGACTTCTTTAGCGATAACTGGTACTGGTAATTTAGCGCACAATTTGGCAATTTTATCTAGCAGTCCTTTAAAGTTAGTATCTCCTTCGGTTTGAACGCACTCTTGCAGCGGATTGAGGTGCAAAATTAGTGCGTCTGCTTCTAAAATATCGACAATTTTTTGGCACTCTTCCAAACCGTAATTGTAGTTTAATTGAACCGCTCCGATATTGGCAAACAGCAGAATATCGGGAGCACGGCGACGGACGGCAAAGGTAGGAGCTAGTTGAGGATTTTCTACAACAATTCGCTGGGAACCGACTCCCATTGCCAGTTTGTATTCTTGAGCGACATCGGCGAGGCGATAATTGATTGTCTGGGCTAATTGTGTGCCGCCGGTCATCGAGGAAATTAGCAGGGGAACGGCTAGTTTTTTGCCGAGAAATGTGGAGGTTAAATCGATTTCGGTGCGATCGAGTTCTGGTAAACAGCAGTGATCAAAACGGTAGCGTTCAAGGCCGCTGGTAGTTTCGCGAAATTGTACGTCTTCTTCGAGGCAAATCCGCAGGTGGTCTGCTTTGCGAGTTTCGGTTTGCGAGGGGGAGGTTAGCGGCAAGTTCACAGTGGCTATTTGGGGAAAGAGTTGTGATTTTGGAATATAGCAATTTTATTTCATTTTTGAATTTTTTAATGAACTGCAGAGAGCGCAGAGGGCACAGAGGAGAAGAAAAGAGAGATGTGCGTAAATCCTGCCAGGGTTGCTGTATTACCCAGGAACAGTCAGCGGCATTCCGTTATCTGAAGGTTTCAATTTTAGTAAAAAAGGAACTGCTTTTTGCACCCAGGCTTTGGCTGATGTGTAATTTGCCGCATCTTCGCCGAAACAAATGTCCAGCATATCGGTGTGAATTATCCCCGGATTCAAAGGAACTGCTGCCATACCTGCGGGCAATTCTTGAGCGAGCGATCGCGTAAGTCCTTCTATTGCCCACTTGGAAGCGCAATAGGGCGCGACTTCCGGCGAAGTTGACCTTCCCCAACCCGAACTAAAGTTGACAATTATCCCGCTTTTTCGAGCAATCATTGCCGGGACAAAGTGGCGAATTACATTAGCCGTACCTTTAATATTAACATCAATTACCTGGGAAAATTCTTCGTTGCTGACCTTCCAAAGAGGCGCGGGATGATTAGCTACACCTGCATTATTAATTAGCAAATCTGGCGGCTCTTTTTTGGTCAGTATTTCTGTTGCCCAAGCTTTTACTCGATCGTCGTTGGTGACATCCACACAAGTAAAATGGTGGGGCGCACTATATTTTTGTTGGAGTGTTTCCACCGCTTCGGCAGAACGGGCGCATCCCACAACTGTATGTCCCAATTCCATAAACTTTTCGGTCATGGCAAGACCTAGACCGCGACTGACTCCGGTAATTACAATTAATTTTGTCATAGATTTGTTGCTATTTTTGTCTTAAGTAATACAATACATATTGACTGGTCACTTGACAAATCGATCGCAGGGAGAAAGCATGAAAGTAAAAGCAGCAGTTGCTCGCAGTGCCGGCAAACCTTTGAGTATTGAAACGGTGGAGCTGGATGGGCCGAGGGCTGGAGAGGTGCTGGTGGAAATTAAAGCCACGGGTGTTTGTCACACTGATGCTTACACTCTTTCCGGTGCCGATCCTGAAGGCTTGTTTCCGGCTATTTTAGGCCACGAGGGAGCCGGGATTGTCGCAGAAGTTGGGGCGGGAGTAACGAGCGTCAAAGTGGGCGATCGGGTAATTCCTCTATACATTCCTGAATGCCGCAACTGCGAATATTGTTTGAGCAAAAAAACCAATCTCTGTCAAGCAATTCGCGTGACTCAAGGCCAGGGATTGATGCCCGACGGCACGAGTAGGTTTTCCATCGACGGGCAGAAACTTTACCATTACATGGGAACTTCTACCTTCGCTAATTATACAGTATTGCCGGAAATTGCAGTAGCAAAAATTCGCGAAGATGCCCCTTTTGATAAAGTTTGTTTAATCGGCTGCGGCGTAACAACTGGCATCGGCGCTGTCATTAATACTGCGAAGGTAGAGCCTGGTTCTAATGTGGTAGTTTTCGGTTTGGGTGGCGTGGGTTTGAATGTAATTCAAGCGGCTCGCATGGTGGGAGCTAACATGATTGTCGGCGTAGACTTGAACCCCGACAAGCGAGAGATGGCGGAAAAATTCGGCATGACTCACTTTGTCAATCCCCGCGAAGTGGAAGGCGATTTAGTGCCTTATTTGGTAGATTTAACCAAAGGCGGAGCTGATTACAGTTTTGAATGTATCGGCAACATTAATGTGATGCGCCAAGCTTTAGAATGCTGCCACAAAGGTTGGGGCGTGAGCATAATTGTCGGGGTAGCGGGAGCCGGTGAAGAAATTAGCACCCGCCCGTTTCAGCTAGTAACGGGTAGGGTTTGGAAAGGCACAGCTTTTGGGGGAGCGAAAGGCAGAACTGATGTTCCTAAGATTGTTGATTGGTACATGGACGGTAAAATTGATATTGATAGTTTGGTATCTCGGGTAATGCCGATCGACAAAATCAATGAAGCCTTTGATTTAATGCACAAAGGCGAAGTAATTCGCACAGTGTTGACATTTTGAGTTTTTGAAGGTGAAGGAAGAAGGAAGAGGGAAGAGGGAAGAAGGAAGATAGGACTTACCGAAAAAGTGGTTTTACGCTACCTATAGCCGTAAGGTACACGGCTGCACCCTACATAACTTCTCTCTTCTCTCTGCCTCTGCGTCCTCTGCGTCCTCTGCGCTTAATAAAAAAATCTCATTCACAAATGAAATAGAATTAATATGATATCAGAATCCCTAAAACTGCAAAAAGAACAGAAAAGTTTCGGTGGCAAACTCGGATTTTACAGCCATCCATCCTCTGCTTGCAACAGCGAGATGAAATTCGCTGTTTACCAGCCCCCGCAAGCTTTATCTCAACCCGTACCTGTTTTGTATTTTTTATCAGGTTTAACCTGCACAGAAGAGAACTTTATGGCAAAAGCGGGGGCGCAACAATTGGCGGCCAAATACGGGTTAATGCTGGTTGCGCCCGACACAAGCCCACGCAATACTGGTATCCCCGGCGAAGAGGACGATTGGGATTTAGGAAGTGGTGCGGGTTTTTATGTTGATGCGACAGCCGCAGCTTGGAATTCTCACTATCGGATGTACAGTTATGTGGTTGATGAATTACCGAATTTAATCGCCGAAAAATTTCCGGCGATACCGGAAAAACAAGGAATTTTCGGTCATTCCATGGGCGGACACGGGGCTTTAATTTGTGCTTTGAAAAATGGAGATCGCTATCTTTCAGTTTCCGCTTTTGCGCCTATTTCCGCGCCCATGCGCTGTCCTTGGGGACAAAAAGCTTTTGCAAACTACCTCGGCAGCGACAAAGAGATTTGGAGGGCTTGGGATGCTAGCGAATTGGTGCTTGAGGCGCAATACAACCGTCCGATTCTGATTGACTGCGGCACGGGTGATTCGTTTCTTGCTGACGGGCAGTTGTTGCCGGAAGTGTTTGCGGAGGCTTGTGCAAAAGCGGGACAGCCGCTAACTTTAAGGATGCAGGAAGGTTACGATCATAGCTATTATTTTATAGCTAGTTTTATGGAGGATCACATTCGCCATCACGCGGCTGTTTTGTGCGGGTAGTTCCTAGCAGGAAGCAGGCAAGATGCCTGCTCCACAACAACTGGTTCTTAGGCTCTGCCTGGGAACCGATATCCAGAGGCTCTGCCTCTAATGGCTGCCATGAAATGTGGAGGCAGAGCCTCCTGATCTGCTTTACCAGGCAGAGCCTGGTAACGAGTGAACTCGCTTCTACGAGTACAGGTATTTTCGGTTAATTAAGATTAATCGGAAATACCCATTCTTTATAATTGCTGTCGCGATTTTCGATAATCCCGGTTAGTTTGTCCAAAATCTTTTCGGTGATGGGTCGGTTTTTGGGCAAGTGATAGTTTTCTACTCGCTTAATCGGCGTAATCTTGGCGGCGGTTCCGCAGAGGAAAATCTCGTCTGCAATCAACAATTCTGATCTATCAACTGGTCTTTCTATGACTTCAATTCCTAAGTCTCTGGCGATTGTGATTACGCTGTCTCTGGTAATTCCTTCGAGAATATCTTGCTCGAAACCGGGAGTAACTAATTTACCGTTTCTGGCGACAAATATGTTCATTCCTGAAGCTTCGCTGACTTTTCCCTGAGTATTCATCATAATAGCTTCGTCGAAGCCGGATTGTACTGCTTCTGTTTTAGCTAAAGCTGAGGTGATGTAAGCGGCGCTAATTTTACCTCTTAAGGGCAAACTGCGGTCTTCTTGGCGGTACCAAGAGCTAATTCTACAGTTGACTCCTTCTTTGGGCAAATAGTCTGAAAGTTCTAATCCGTAGACAAAAAAGTCGGTTTCTACGTTGTGCAGTCGGGGGGCAATTCCTAAACTGGATGTGTAGACGAAAGGGCGGATATAAAATGATTTTGTTGGTTGGTTTTTGTGAACAAAATCAATGATTATTTGTTGGATTTTGCTGGCTGGTAAATCGCAGTGAAGGAAGCTGGCACTTTGACTTAATCTCTGACAGTGGCGGTCTAATCTAAATAGCAATATTCGATCGGCATTTTGGGGGTCTGGAATTCCCCGCAACCCGCCTAAAACTCCGGTTCCATAGTGCAGTGCGTGGGTGGCTATGGAAATTTTGGCGTCGGTAAATGGGAGAAATTGGTTTTGAAAGTAGGCAATTGGCAGAAAACTATCCATGATTCAAGCTGGCGATGAGTTTTGCAGTCCGCGAGGAATGGTGAATTTGGTTATATTACCATAAGTTATACCATTTTAGATTTTAGATTAAAGAATTGAAGAATTGGAAATGACTGATTCGATATAAGTTTGGAGCGCCCACAGTTGCATTGTTTTTTTAACTGGGATTATTATCTGGTTATATCAATTTATAAAATAATCTCAAGAGCGGTCAGTTTGCTTGATAATTGTTTTGGGAAAAAGTGCGATCGACTACAAACAAAAATCAACCAAAGGGCAACTATGGCACGCAAATGTTTCATCATTGAAATGGGGATGGGTATAGACCAGCACGGGCAGGAACCGACTGTAGCCTGTGCAAGGGCTGTACGGAATGCGATCGCCCATAATGCTTTGCTGGGGGTCTGGGAAGTGGCAGGTTTGAGCGACCCCAATCAGATGATTGTTGAGGTTAAGGTGGCTGTTCCTTACCCGGAACAAGTGCGGGAACAGGAGGTGTTGGCGGTACTGCCTTTCGGCAGCAAAACTCTGATTGTGGAGCAAGGAGGCATGATTGTGGCAGGAAGGGCGATCGCCTCTCTGAATGATAAAAATGATGAAATGCTAATCGCTGTGGCGGCTGTGAGTGTTTTTGTGGACACTGAGGATTAATTAATTTTGTGTTGTTTGAATAAATCGGCGCCGAAGTTCGAGCGCCCGATCGCACTTGCTGGTTTCGGCGATCGGGCGATCGTACGCCTGCCTGTTAAAAAATGATTAATTTAGACTAAGTTGTAGGGTGGCCCGGAGATATGGCATGAAATATCTTAGAAAATCTGAGGCTCTGAGGCACGCTATAACTTAGTCTGTGCAACGGTAAGGTTTATTTGCGCCTACCTAGTTAATTTTGAATTTTTAATGAATAATTTTTAATTGTTCAGGCGACCGGGTATATAAGCAATCCAGCAAAACCCTACGATTAATAACAGCCACGTCGCTGTAATATTGCTGCCCAACAAGCTGCGGAGAAAATCTTCCATTGTTCTCAAAAATTATAGGGTTTAAAAGAATTTATTGCTGTTCCCTCTCGGCTCAGCAAAGGTAGAGTCCGATCGCCTAAAACGCGATCGGACTCTATTTCATATTACGGCTTGCTGGTATCTGCCAACATTTGGTTAACCATTTGCAAGTGCGCCTGAAGGTTCGGCAACTTCTGGGTAGCCCAAGCCTTCAACTCGGGATCTTGTCCCTGTTGAGATTGTGCCTGAAACAAAGCAATAGCCTGATTGTGGCTCTCGATCATAGCCTGCTTGTAAGCAGTGTCAAAACTTGTACCGGAGAGTCCCGAAAGTCGCTTCATCAAAGCTGTGTTCTGGGTACTCATCTCGGTTGGCAGTTCAACCTGCTTTTGCATTACTAACTGCATCAGCTCTTGATTTGCCCGAGTGTGTTCCTCTACCATTTCTTGCCCGTATTGTTTCACACCAGCACTAGAACCGCGCTGCACTGCCAATCGGCCGAGCTCCACTTCCAGCATACCCATTTGACCTGCTTGCATGACAAAGGTTCTGTCTCTGCTGCTGAGAGAATTAGGCGAAGTTTCGCCACCTGCAGGACTGTTGGGAGAACCGCCGGGATTGTTGTTGCTAGGGGTATTTGGACTGTTGGGAGAACCGCCGGGATTGTTGTTGCTGGGGGTATTTGGACTGTTGGGAGAACCGCCGGGATTGTTATTGTTGTTCGGATCGGTAGCAGGAGAGCGTGGAAGAGTACGATCCTGGGTAGCGTTATCAGCAAGATCAAAAACCCGATCGCCCGACTGGTTGAAGCCGTTAGTCTGGCGGTTTAATTCTGCGAATCCCGGCACAGCAATCAAGGAACTAACGCCGGCAATTCCGGCAACTGTTACCAATTTTTTGAACAAGCTTTTGCCATTTAGTGAAGTCATGAATTTCTAAGCCTCTAAGTTGTTTTCAAAAGTACGTCAAACGAAGCTATCCCCTAGGGAATCGCCCGAAACTACCGATGGGAGGGTGTACTGCCTTTCCGAAACAAGTTGATCAAACCAAACGCGCCCAAGGCACCCAGCCACCCCAAATTGTTGTGGCGATCGCGCCGAGCACTCAAAACTCCAGAATTAGTATCAGCCGGCGTCGATGTCGTACCAGTTGTACCCGTTGTATCGGTTGTACCCGTTGTGCCGCTGCCAGTCGTATCGGTTGTACCGCTTGTGCCAGTCGTACCGCTTGTACCCCTTGTGCCGGTGCCAGTCGTACCGCTTGTACCCGTTGTGCCCGTGCCAGTCGTACCGGTTGTACCCGTTGTGCCGATGCCAGTCGTACCCGTTGTACCGCTTGTGCCGGTGCCAGTCGTACCCGTTGTACCGCTTGTGCCGGTGCCAGTCGTACCGCTTGTACCGCTTGTGCCGGTGCCGCTTGTACCGCTTGTACCGCTTGTGCCGGTGCCGCTTGTACCGCTTGTACCGCTTGTGCCGGTGCCGCTTGTACCGCTTGTACCGCTTGTGCCGGTGCCGCTTGTACCGCTTGTACCGCTTGTGCCGGTGCCGCTTGTACCGCTTGTACCGCTTGTGCCGGTGCCGCTTGTACCGCTTGT
>NZ_JAUBPR010000180.1:0-9666 GCF_036700845.1 Microcoleus sp. S13_C5 | reverse complement strand
TAATCAGTGGTTTGACTCATTTCTATTGGTGGCCGGAAGCAAAAGTTTAATCATGGTTAATCGACCGGACATGATATAAGTTGCTCGTATTCTATAAGTGGAAAGTGTGTCATTGTTGTGTTGAACTTGACGGCAGTTAATTGGGTTGGGATTTACGTATTTGTTATGTAACGCCACTCAAAGGGCGACCTTACGACCTATCTTGGCTTTAGTCGGATTGATAATAAAATGCACCGCTGTCAGCAAACCGCGAATCATGAAAATGAGCTAGCAACAAATCTGATTATTGAGGCTGGATTAAACCTGCAATTATAGCAGTAACCGGAGCCAAGAAAATTAGGTTGCGATCGGGTTCTACGGCTAATTTTAGATTTTCCCAAGGGTTGTTGTCAAGTATCGGCAATTCATCTGGGGCGACGGCGTGAAATCTTACCACAACTCTTGAATTAGAGATTGCTGTTCCGTTCGCTAAATTTTAGGCAAAAAACACTGTTTGATCGATCGAACTCCACAAATGGCCACAATCTTATACTTCGGCGGGTGCACAGGGGAAAAAACAAAATGCTGTGCGATCGAGTTTATTGGGCGTTGCTGAAGTAGGGTATGATAAATTTATAGGGCGAGCACCAAAAAATAACACTTCAAAAAACGCAGAGCTTATGCAATGTCCTGAATGTCAGTCAACTCATGTTAATAAAAATGGTCATAAAAAAGGTAAACATAATTATATTTGTGTTGGTTGTGGCAGACAATTTATAGATTGTTATCAACCTGATAAAGGTTATTCTGAAGATGTGAAACGTGAATGTCTCAAAATGTATGTCAATGGTCTGGGTTTTCGAGCAATAGAGAGGATTAAAGGAGTACATTACACCAGCATTATAAATTGGGTATAGCTTGTAGGAGAATTGCTCCCTGACACTTACGAACCAGAGACAATTCCCGAAGTTGGAGAACTTGATGAACTAGAAACATTTGTTGGGTCAAAAAAAAAAATTCGGTTTGGACAGCGGTAAATCACTTTCAACCAGGGATTTTGGGATGGGTACTGGGCGACCATAGTTCAGCAACTTTTCGACCATTGTGGGAATTAGTTAGTAACTGGAAATGTTATTTTTATGTCACAGATGGATGGCCTGTTTATCCCATGTTTATTCCAGATGGAGACCAAATCATCTGTAAAACTTACATGACCAGAGTAGAGGGCGAAAATACGCGGCTACGACATTACGCAAGCGAAACTTCATCGCCAGACACTGTGCTATTCTCCAGGAGGGAGAAATGCTCAAACATTCCATAAGGTTAGTAATTCATTATCTTAAGTTTTGGGATGTTCTGGTTCCCTATCCATCGTATCATTTCAATCGCGCTCAAACGAGGCAAATCGGGTAGCCCAAACATCCCTTGACCGCAGTTATCATCCCTAAAATCAGCAACGCCCCGCGAAGAGCGTTGCTGATTTTAGGGATGACAAGAATTTGGCCTGATGTCCAATCCGTGGGAGGGACGCGAAATTTCGCGTCTCTCTGTGGACTCGCCTCTACAAATTAGATGCGTTATTTTAGGGGAATCGCGATCGCAAATTCTGTCCCCTGGCCTTTTTCCGACAAACACTCCAAAGTCCCGCCATGTTTTTCTACCACAATAGAATGCGAAATTGACAACCCCAAACCCGTTCCTTTCCCCACGACTTTTGTCGTAAAGAAAGGTTCAAATAAACGCTGTCGCACTGACGATGGAATGCCAGGGCCATTATCTTTAATCCGAATCACCACCCAATTTTTCTTAAAATCCATCTCAGTGCGAATAATAATTGTATTGGGATTGGCTTTAATTTCCTCAAAAGACCATCCTACACTATACTCTTCTAGCGCATCAATGGAATTAGCAAGAATATTCATAAACACCTGAGTGAGTTGTCCGGGATAGCAGTTGACAATGGGCAAATCCCCGTATTCTTTGATAATTTTAATGTCGGGGCGTTTTTCGTTGGCTTTGAGCCGGTGTTTCAAAATCATCAACGTGCTATCGATCCCTTCATGCAGGTTGAAAGCGACTTTATGACTCGAATCCGATCGCGAGAATGTTCTCATCGACGCGCTAATCTGGCGGATGCGATCGGTTCCCTCTTTCATCGCTGAAAGAATTTGCGAGAAATCGTCAATCAGATACTCTAACTGAATATCTTCTGCATGGCGGGAAATTTCCTCCCCCGGTTCGGGAAATTGCTGCTGATAAAGGTGCAAGTGTTCGAGCAGGCTTTGAAGATATTCTCCGGCGTAGACTATATTACCCGAGATAAAGCCAATAGGATTATTAATTTCGTGAGCCACCCCAGCAGCTAGTTGACCGAGACTCGACATTTTTTCGCTCTGAACGACTTGGAGTTGTGCTTCTTGAAGTTTTTGAATAAATTCCTGTAAAGCGTTGTTAGAGACTTGCAAATCCTGGTAAAGAGTGGCATTTTCTAGGGAGATGGCGGCTTGAGAAGTGAGAATATTTAAGACTTTCAGGCGAGCGCGCGTAAAAGCTCCCGTCGTCAGATTATTTTCCAAGTAAAGAATCCCGACGAGTTTGCCTTGATTGACGAGGGGAGTACACAATAAACTTTTAATTTGGGATTGGATAATATAAGGATCGGCCCCAAAGTTTTTGTCATCCGTAGCATCCTCAAGTAACAGAGTTGATTGAGTGCGCCAAACATAGTTTATAGGAGTCTGTGGAATTTCCTGACTGTCGCCGAAGGGAAGCGAGCGCAGCACCGTTTTTTGGGAAGTGTTGCTGAGGGCGATCGCGGCGAGTTCCAAATTCTCAGCCTTGAGTAAAATAATCGCGGCTTTTTCCGCCCCTGAATTCTCCAGCACTAACTGCATCAAGGTTGAGAGCAACTGCTCAATTTCGAGAACCCCAGAGACAGCTTGAGAAGCTTTAATCACCGACGACATATCTAGAATGGCGGAAACACTTGTACTCGTGTGAGTCACCGTTCCATTTGTAATCTGAGCAATCGTCGCGGCGCTGCTGGAATTGAGGCTGATATTTTCGCGAGATAGGATGGGAACCAGTAATTGAGGATAGCGTTTTTCCAAGTCTTCAACTTTAGCTTTCGCACCCCAGCGAGCATAAGCGTAGTAAGCTTCTATCATATAGACAGCAGCGATTTTATCTTTGCCCCAGTCCAGATAAAGTTTAGCGGCGAGTTCGTTTGCCAGGGCTTCTTCTTGGATGTATTCGTGTTTTTTGGCGAGTGCGATCGCGCGATCGTAAGCGTCTATCACTTCCCCATAAAACCCTTGCACCCGACTCAATTCTGCCTGCACCAGCTCAAATTTATGCAAATAATTCATCGGGGCATAACTCGCCCAGTTTTTCATTTTTCCCTGATTCGCTGTCACGCGATCGAGCAAAAGCGTTTGCTCGCTTGCTGGGATCTCAGAAAACACCGCCAGCCGAGCTAAAGAATCGTAAAAATGGAAAAGAGGCACAAATATTGTCCCCGTTACGCCGCCTAAATAACTTTCTGCCTTGGCTGCATTTTCCACAGCTTGGCGCGACTCGCCAAACAGATAGCAGAGAATCATCTTATTAAAATATAAATAGCACAATGCCGTGACATCATTTTCTTTTTGATGAAGGAGCAGTCCAGTTTCCTCGTCATAAATTTCACCCATTAAACGCCAAGGCTCTTGAGTTTGCCCCATTAAACTCGAAACAGCTTGCCAGAAAATACGATGATAATTAAGAGCGGTTTTTTGCTTAATCTTAGCAATAAAATCACTAAAAATTGCCATTTCCTGTTCGAGTTCGCCCAAATTTTTGCCCGTGAAATACAAATGGTGGCAGAGTTTGTGAGCGGCTAAGCCAGCAAATTCTAAATCTCCTGTTTCCAGCCCGCTATAGTAGGCCGATCGCAAAGGATTTAAGGTTTCTCTAAAATGCTGTTTCCAATGGATGATATTGCCATTTACCGCAAACAAGGTCTTCGCTTTAAATTTTTTGGCATCGCTTCTATCCGCCACACTTAAAGCCAGTTGACCGAATTGAAAACCCGCCTCAATATCTCCAACGATCGCACACATAATTAGCCCAAAACAGGCATACGCAAAGGAAGACTCAGCCACATTGCCAGATTGAATCGATAAATTAACCTGTTTAAATACAATCAGCGGCATCAATTCCGGCACCGCTTGATAGGCAGCCGAAATCACACTGGCTAAAATAGACATGGCTGCTTTATTGTCAGCATCCGTCATGTCCGGCAAATCTTTTAAATCCTCAATGCGTTTCCCGGTCAAATTTGACAGGGTTTCTCCCAGTCCCAAATGAATGTCTGACGGGTTCGGCGATTCTGGAAAGCCTACGCTCAATAATTTTAGAACTTGCAGCGCTATTTTTATCGCTTCTTTGAGCTGGTTCTGGGTTGTACAAGCTTGGATTTTAACCTCATAAACCTTCACCTTATCTAGCAGTTTGATCGCTTGTTGCAACACCTCATCTGCTAAGCGTTCCATCTCATCAAACTTCCCGCCTAGATAGTTTGCCTCTACCGCTGCCACAGATAGCGCTAATGTTAGCTCGTATTGCGTTTGCCAGCTAGAATCTGCAAGAAGTTCCAGCCCCATATTTAAATACCCAATCGCAGCGGCATAGGCAGTAGAATCTCTGGCTTTCTCTGCAGCGAGTAGATTTAACTGAGCGAGTTCATCCCGCTCGGTGCGATCGCGAATTAAGGTCACTCCCACATTCAATTGATTGACAATTTCAAAAATATTATCTTCCCGTTGTTCAGCCGGCGTATTGCTTAATAGCAATTTGCCAATTTTTAGGTGAGTTGACTGTTTCCGATCGGAGGGAATCAGAAAATAAGCGGCTTGCTGAACGCGATCGTGGAGAAATTTATACTTTGGTAAGGGGCTATTAGGGATTGGGGATTGGGAATTATTCTCTTTCCCCAGTCCCCAATCCCCAGTCGCCAGTTCCTCTTGATTGGTAAAAAATTTGTAAACTTCGCTGATTGGCAGCACTAACCCTTCCTGCAACGCCCTCCACAGCTCAACCGCTGTTTCCGAGAGGGATTTCTCGCACACCAGTGCAAGGGTCGCTAAATCAAATTGACTGCCGACACAAGCGGCTAGTTTCAAGACTTCCCGCGTATTAACCGGCAGCTTTTGCAATTGAAGTGCCATAAACTCAACTACATCATCCGTTACAGCCAGCGCTTTTACCTCGGCGATATTGCACTGCCAATACCCGCGATCGAAGTCAAATGAAATTAGGCCATCTTCGTGCAGAGATTTGAGGAATTGATTGGTAAAGAAGGGGTTGCCTTTGGTTTTTTGAAGCACCAGTTCCGTCAGAGGGACTGCTACTTCAAGGGGACAACTCAACGTGTCGGCAATCAAGCGATTTAGGGAGGGTAGAGCGAGAGGAGCGAGGGTAATTTGATTGATTGTCGCATTAGTTTTGCGAATTTCCTCTAAGCTCAGCATCAGGGGATGAGCGGGGCTAACTTCGTTATCGCGATAGGCTCCAATAAGTAACAGATACTTACTATCTGTATCGCTCATCAGTAATTGGATTAAATTCAACGAAGCAGAATCTGCCCATTGCAAGTCATCGAGGAAGATAACTAAGGGATGTTCGGCTTGAGTAAAGACTCGAATAAACTTGCCCAGGAGTAGATTGAAGCGATTTTGAGCCGCCGTTGAGGAAAGTTCTGTGACGGGAAGCTGCTTGCCAATAATTAATTCGACTTCTGGGATGACATCGACGATAACCCGCCCATTTTCACCGACCGCTTCTAGAATTTTGGCTTGCCATTGAGTCACTTGGGCGGCACTTTCATTTAGCAATTGTCGCATCAAATCTCGGAATGCTTGCACAAATGCCGAGAAGGGAATATTGCGCTTGAATTGGTCAAATTTTCCCGTTATAAAGTAGCCCCTCTGCCGCACAATGGGTTTGTGGACTTCCTGAACCACGGCAGTTTTACCAATCCCCGAAAAGCCAGCCACTAGCATCATTTCAGTGGTTCCTTGGCGGGGGGATTTTTCTTGTGAGGTTGTCTGTTTTATGGCAGGATTAGCATCCAACCCCCCTACGCGGTCAAAAGCGGCTAATAGGGCGGCGACTTCGGCTTCTCTCCCATAGAGTTTTTCAGGAATGAAGAAGCGATCGCTAATGTCTCGCTGTCCTAAAGAAAACTGGTCAATACTGCCGTTAGATTGCCATTGCTGCCAACAATTTTCTAAATCGTGTCTGAGTCCCAAGGCACTTTGATATCTGTTTTCAGCCGTTTTTGCCATCAATTTGACAATAATGTCATTTACCATTTGGGGAATGGCTGGATTCACTTCAATTGGGGGCGTGGGTTTCCGGGCAATGTGGCAGTGGACTAATTCCATCGGATCGTTAGAATGGAAAGGGAGTTTTCCAGTTAGTAATTCGTAGAAAGTGACTCCAAGAGAATAGAAATCCGTGCGGTAGTCGATCGCCCGATTCATGCGACCCGTCTGTTCCGGTGACATATAAGCGAGCGTCCCTTCTAGCACGTTCGGGCTTTGAATCTCTTGGTTTTCTCTGGGTAAAAGAGAGGCGATGCTGAAGTCAATCAAGAATACTTGCTTTGTTTGCGGGTTAATGATGATATTATGAGGTTTAATATCTTTATGAATAATTCGGTTAAGATAAAGTCCTTCTAGGGTACGAGCGATCGCGATCGCGATTTTGAAAAATTCATCTAGAGGCGGTTGGCGATCGTGATACTCTGTCAGGGCCACCCCGCCCGTATCTTCCATCACCAAGGCTAACCCATTGAGGTAATTTTCCAAGCACAAGGGTTTGATAATTCCTGGTAGTTCGAGATTTTTAGTAATAGCGTACTGATTGCGGAACCGCACCAGTTCCGAAAAACTGGGATACTCAGCTTTGAGCAGTTTGATGATGACAGGTTTTTGCTCTGATAAAGAAACCGCGCGATAAACTTGAGTTTTTGCTCCGTCGTAGATTTTTTCTTGAATCTCGTATCCAGAAATCGCGATCAAATTAGGGGTTTGCATAGTTGGGGATCGTATAAGAAAATGACTTACAGCTATTTTATAACCTTATTAAGGAAGTTAATAATAATCGTATAATTTGTAATGTATTTTCGTAATTTCTTATGTCGGGACCTTCACTCACTGTCAGCGTCAAGTTATTTGCTGCCTATCAAGAAGCTTGTGGCGTGCCGGAACTGGTATTAGAATTTCCCACGGCAACCCCAGTCGCCGCCGTGCGCGATCGCCTGATAGCCCAGCATCCAGAACTCGCTCGCTGGCGCGACTTGACCCGCTTCGGCATTAATCTCGAATTTGTCGAGCCCGATATCACTTTACAAAATGGCGATGAAGTGGTATTGATTCCCCCCGTCAGCGGCGGCTAAAAATTCACAAAGGATTAAATTAATGCAAGAATTTATAACCGGAAGTGTAAACGCCAACAAACTCAATTGGCGTTGCTGAATCGACGTATGAAATCCCACAACCCAACACGAATGTAGAGACGCGAAATTTCGCGTCTCTACAAGGGGAGAGGACATCATGCCAAATTCTTTTCATCCCTCAAATCAGCAACGCCGTTTATTGAATTAATCAGAAGCTCGATCAACAACCCATGCCCCAGACAAGCTAGGCTAACGCCTGCGACTGGAGTTATCATGGGTAAACTGTAAACTTCTATTATTGTCGCTGCATTTGCTATGAACCCTGCCCTGACTCAATTTGGCGCTCAGATGTCCCACCTCACGGGAGTTCGGGCAATTATGAAAGATATTATTGAAACTCTCAGAGCCGGCAGCGGGCAGGAGTTTATCAATTTGAGCGCCGGAAACCCGGTGATTTTGCCGGAAGTTGAGCAGTTGTGGCGCGACTGCACTGCGGAACTTTTGGCGAGCCCGGAATACGGCGAGGTGGTTTGTCGCTACGGTTCCAGTCAAGGCTATCAGCCGTTGATTGATGCGGTGCGGACGGATTTCAACCAGCGTTACGGGCTGAGTTTGACCGATCGCAATATTCTAATTACTCCCGGAAGTCAATCGATTTACTTCTACGCAGCCAACGCTTTCGGCGGCTACACTACCAGCAAACAGCTTAAAAATATTGTTTTACCGCTGAGCCCAGACTACACCGGTTACGGCGGCGTTAGCTTGATTCCCGAAGCGGTAGTCGCTTGCAAACCCACCCTCGATATTGATGCGGCTGCTCACAGGTTCAAATACCGCCCGGATTTCAGCCAATTGTCGATCGACCAAACCACCGGTTGCGTCATTTTTTCCCGTCCCTGCAACCCCACTGGCAATGTTCTCACCGACGACGAAGTTAAGAAAATTGCCGATTTAGCGGCCGCTTTTGACGTGCCGGTGTTGGTTGATTCCGCCTACGGCCCTCCCTTCCCGTCCTTGAATTTTACCGAAATGACGCCGATTTTTGGCGGCAATATCGTGCACTGTATGAGTTTGTCGAAAGCCGGATTGCCGGGAGAAAGAATCGGAATTGCGATCGGCGATGAAAAAATCATTCAAATATTAGAATGTTTTCAGACCAATATGTGCATTCATTCGCCAAGATACGGACAGGCGATCGCAACTCGTGCCATTACGTCCGGCGCTCTTGCCGACATCTCCATCAACGTAATTCGGCCGTACTATCAAAGTAAATTTGCGATCGTAGAAACCACCCTAGAACAAGCAATGCCGAAAGATTTGCCGTGGTTTTTGCACCGGGGCGAAGGAGCAATTTTCGCATGGTTGTGGCTGAAAGATTTGCCAATGACTGATTGGGAACTGTATCAAGAGTTGAAAAAAGTCGGCGTAATTGTCGTGCCAGGAAGTTCTTTCTTCCCCGGTTTGCGAGAAGATTGGCATCACAAACATGAGTGTTTACGTATTAGTTTGACTGCAACAAATGATGAGATTGAAACGGCTATGAAACGCTTGGCTCAAATGGTAGAAAAGCTTTATCTGTCAGTTGATAGTTGACAGTTGACAGTTGACTGTTAACATTCCCCATACTTTGGGTACGCGGTTCCTGAGCGACTCGTGCTGACTGGAGTTTAGACTAAAAAAGTACGATAGCACGTGGCTGCATTACGATCACCCCAGCAAACTCGAAGGGGTTAGAGACTGGACAACAGAGAAAAAAATACCGGGTCAGCTCATGCCTGAGTTGACCCGGATGACGGAAAATGGGGGAAGTATCACCAACCCCGATCAACCGCTATGAATGTTGTCACTCAATTGCAACAGTTTCGTCAAGCAATATACCAAAATCGTAAGGATTCAGGTCAGGTGAAAAGCAGTAAAACCTATACGGTGTAACCATTTGAGTGAATAACGATCCATATCCATTCTTATTAAGAAACCATGAAAGCTTCATGAAAGCTTTTATTTTCGTACATCTTGAGAATTAACCTGTTGATTTAGCGAATGCTTGAATTTTAGAAGTCTTTCTGTGACTACGTTTTAGATACCTGAATTCGGCTCTACCGAACCTAGGATGTAAAAAAGTTAATAATTTTTATAAAAATTAACTACAAAGTATAAAAATTAGGCGCTGGAAAGCTATTATATATTGACTTACAGGTATTTTTATGATTAAATAAAGTTAGACATTGCATAAATTAAAATAAAAA
>NZ_JAUBPR010000011.1:20401-94314 GCF_036700845.1 Microcoleus sp. S13_C5 | reverse complement strand
ATCTTGCACTTTACTCTTGATCGCGTGATCGTATAACCGCGCCGTGTAACCTTTCTGCACTTATCCAGCAAGCCCTATATAGATAACTACCATCTTCAAAATGTAGCGATTGCCTCCTGGTTGAAAACGCGATGCGTCGCGCTTTTGCACCTTATATTGAAGTTTTATCCTTTATTTTGCTCAATTCTTTCCATCCTTCTATCAATTCCAATTTACTCATCTCTCCATAGTCTTTGAGTTTGTACCTTGATGCCAGATATTGGAGTTGTTCGATACTCCAGACGTTAATGGCGGTGTAATCTCGGGGATCTGTTGTATCCGGTGTTTTTTTAACCATTTTTCTCTTAAAAAAAGACCTGTTGAGGGCGATCGAGTGCCGTAGCGATCAACTGCCGTAACGCTCGACTGTCTCCCTCTCTCACTCCCGCACTTTTCCCATCTCCCCTCTGCCATAACAGACAATTTATATGGGTAGCAGAGCGGCCGATCGCTCATTTTAGGGCGTATAAATTATGTTGAAGTAAATTCCCTTATCTTGCAGATTGTCGCCTTTATCGCTAATTCTCACCAAAGGAAGAGCGTAATCTACGCGCAGGTTCACCCGCTGTATCGGTTCCCAGATTACCCCCAAACCCACACCTGCTAAAAATGTTTGATTGGTTAATTTATTAGGATTATTGGCAACGTTCCACACCGTACCCGCATCCAAAAAAGGAGCCAATTGAAGTTTTGGATTTCCCGAAGCATCGCGCTGCAAAGTAATCCGATCCTCGATCGAAACTCTGAAGCCGTTATCGCCAGAACGGACATTTTGGCGGTAGCCGCGCAAAGATTGCCCGCCGCCAATTACAAATTGCTGGGAGGGCAACAAACTATTAGCTGACAACTGCAAGTCTGACTGCAAAATTAATAAATGTTTGTCGTTCAATCGCTGTACTCGCTGCACTTGACCCAGCCAACTAAAAAATTGTCCGTCCGGTTCTGAACCTTCGTTGTGAGTAGCATCAAACAAGCTAGTGCCGATCGTAAATTGCGATCGCAAGGCCCAAGCACCCTGCGGGTCGCGGCGAATGTAGTCCTGTCCCAGCTTAATTGCGCTCGTAGTGCTGACACCATTGGAGTCCGGGCCGATACCAAAACCAAACGGTTCGCCACCGAGAAAAGTTCTGCCTGTCTGATAAGTAAAACCTGCCGACAAGGCAAATTCTTCGATCGGCGTTCTCCGCAGCGGCTGGCGGTAACTAACTTCAAATAAATGCGATTTTCCCGAAATGTCAAAACGGTTAAAAGGTGCTTGTACGATACTGTTGCGATTCGGTGCAGCCCTCAATTGCAAAGTGCCGTTCATCGCATTTAGCGGCACGCGATAGCTGAAATCAAACACGTCTGAATCGCCGAGCGATCGGTAATAAGCCGCCGCAAGTTCGTCGCCATTTCCTGTTATATTGCGGTGCCGCAAACTAACTCCCACTCTTTCGGAACCGACACTGGGAGGCGAGTAATTGTCAATGCTGAAACTAGGTTGAAACGGATTAGCTTCCAAGACTCGGACGATCAGAATGCTCTCGCCTTCATTATCCCCAGCCCGCAGACTGGCTTCTACATTGTCAAATAAAGGATCGACTCGCAGTAGCCGGAGTTGGTCTTCTAATGAAGCTGTGCTTAAAGGCATTCCCGCCCCGAGTCGAATCCGGCTGCGGATGTAACTGGGATGCAATCTTTTAGTTCCTTCTACCTCGATTCGGGCCAGCTTGCCTTCGATAACTTGAATTTGGACTACCCCTGCGGTGATAGTTTGGGGCGGCAAGACTGCTCTCGAAGTGATGTAGCCACGATTGAGGTAAATTTCGGTAATTTTGTCGGCGATTTGTTTGAGCTGTTCTAGGGTGGTAGAACGGCCTTCTAAGGGGTTGACTAAGGCATTAATTTCATCTTGGCTTAAAATTGTGCTGCCAACTACTTGAATTTTCTGCACCTCAATTGGTGTATTCGGCAGCGTTGGGGGAACTGGCGACGGGGGCCCTGGCGCTACTGTTGGCGGTACTTGGGGAGGTTCTGGGGAAGGCTGCGGGGCCGGTTGCAGAAATCGATCGCGATTTGGATCTGGCTTCGTCGGCGGCGGTGGCAGGTTTGGAGGCGGCGAGGGTAGGTTCTGGGCTAAAACATGATTGCAATCTAGCTGGTTCTGACATTGGGGATCTTTGTTAACCAGATTTGTTTGTTCGGGCAAGATGCCCGCACCACAAGCAGTTTCATCGATTGTGGAACAGGCAAGATGTCTGTTCTCGGCGGGGTTCGATTGTGTTTCTGGTTCCGGGTTACTCTTGATCGAATCGGGAAGCTGATTTAAGTTTGTTGCTGTTTCATCCTGCTTGATTTCCAGTTTTTGCAGTGCTAATACTTGATTGCCCGTATCTGCTAAGTTGTCAGCGGCGACGGGCAACTGAGAAATATCGTTTGTTTGGGATATAGCTTTATTGGCATACAAGCAAGCCATCGGGAGCGCAGTTACAAGTGAAATCCCCAACCGAAATAGTGCAATATTTGCATTCGGGCGCATAATTAATAATTTCTCTAAAATAAGTTTGTTGGCTGCTTGACTATGCCAGTTTATCATTTAGTATTAGGCGAAATTTGACCATAAAAATCTCCACAGTCCGGCTTTCAAGATGCCAGAAGTCCGAACTGCTGATCAGTACAAAAATTTTAATTTATTTAGGACGATCGACCAAACAACCCGCAACAGCCACAAATTATCTGTGGCGCTGCAAAATACCGCGCTCGAAACCGAGTTTTTCGTACTTGCTGCACCAGTCATACCATTTTAGATTTTAGATTTTAGATTTTAGATTTGGCAATGACTTATGGCTATCAGGGTTTGGGGCACGGGCCTACCGTTGCATTCTTTGCGTGAAACTGGTGTTGAATTATTTTCTTGTGATAGGTGTTAACTCACTTGCGACTAAGGGTTCTTGGGCTATTTTGCCGAGTTCGACTGAGTTGAGCACTGCTGACCACTTGATCGCTAAACTGGCATCACTGGGAGACTCGATACGCAATTGAGCTAGAGTCGCCAGGTACTCGTACCAGAGACTTTGTTGGGCGAAGATGCTGAGCTTGGTGAGATCGGACGATCGATCCAACTCTGTTTTCACGGTTGGGGCGAGTGCGGTGCGGTTGATCCACCCGGAAACGAGAACATCATCTCTTGTATTTTTTGGGTTGCATTTGATAGTAAAGTACCATTGATAGTTTTTGCCAACTTCCAGGGCTGGCGAGTTGTCATCGGAGCCGAGGCTGACGCTAATGATACCTGCACGGCTAGTTACCATGCGAAAACTTTTTTTGTATAATGTCTTGTCTCTTTGGTCTGCTAACTCAAACTGAACTGTTTTGTCGAGGGCTACGGGAAGGTAGTAGAAAAATGTCGGCTTTGCTGATATGGTTTGCCCCATAGTTGATTGGGGAATCAAGGCAGTTAAGGCAGTTGTGGCCGTGGGGCATTCTAAGCCGCGGGTTCCTCCCCCTTCCCGCCTTCCGGGTACTCCGTCCTCCGGCGGTTGAAAGCTATTCCACGTGGAACTCGTTGGCTGAATTTTCGGTCTGCTTCCGCTGGTTTCAGGGGGTTGAACTGTTTGCCAGTTGAGGGGTAGCTGCGGTGGTGAGGGGCGCTGGACAATGTTGGCGCGACTGTTGAGAGCCTCTGCTGGTATTAAAAAACTACCGGCGGCAACTGTCTCTAAAGACAGAATTAAGGAAAGAACACCGATATTTAGAGCAGACTTCAAAGCCATGACGAACCTGCCTTTTGATGAACCTAGGAACTTTATCGCACGGTTTTATTCTATCCAAGGTTTGGACGGATATAGTAATCTGTTGTACTTAATTTATATCTTCAGGTAGATACGATTAGTTTGGTCGGTCTGCTCAACATAGAATTCTCTGTCGCGTTTTTCAGTGGCAGCTTAGTAGTTATACTTACTTCCATTCACGGCAGCAGGTTCGGTTGAGCTTGTTAAACCCAACTTTGACAAAGACTAATATTCCGGGTTTTTTAACTCAGACAAGAGGCTACAAGGCGTCTTTTCGTAAAAACACCCGGTTGATGCGTCAGTCTTGGATATAAGGAAACTCGGCAATTTTGCTGGTGAACCTCAAGCGATCGGCTACAAGTTACAAATCAGGTTTTCTGTACAATACCGGCAAGAAATTTAGCATGAATCTCGATTCACCTGTTCTCTCGGACAAACAGCCTTCGGGGCTGCGGATGGTAAGACCCATCGGGGTTTTGGCACTGCACGGCATTGCTTTTTTAGGAAATAGGTTGTTCGCTGTCGATCGCGCCGAAGGGCTGCTATTGGAGATCGATCGAGAAAGTGACAACACTACTGTTTTGAATCCTTATCAAACTGCTAAGTTTGCCGGCGCAACGGGGCTGGCTATTTCGGAAGATACTCTCTGGTTTGCGCGGGATGAGGATATTTGTTGCTGTCGGGGCGCAATTCGGGACGGGGCGATCGCGGAACTCAAGCCGGAACATTTTGTTTCACTTTCTTATCCTGCTGACGGGATTGCTGTGTGGAAATCGACGCTTTATGTGACTTGCCAGAGATTAGCATCGATTCTGGTTTTTGACCTGAAAACTGGTCGGGAAATTACTCGGTTTTACGCTCCCGGTATTGGGGTAGAAAATATCACAGTCCGGGATGAGGAAATTTGGGTTTGCGACAAGACAGAGCAAACTGTTTACTGTTTGGAACGGGGAACTGGAGAGATTAAATTTAGCGTTTTGACTCCCTTTGAGTCGCCTTCTGGTTTGGCTTTTCACAAGGATTCCGAAACCGGGGAGGAGGTTCTGTACGTGGCTTATGCCGGGGATGAACTTTACATCCGGGATGACCCGAATTCGGAAGATCCTTTTCAGTTGACGAAGCGCGATCGCACTTTTATTCACCCTTTATATTTTCACTACAATGAAGCCGAGCGCTACGCTCTGTCAAACGGTTTTTTGATCGAAATGTCTTATGTGGAGGAACTGTCTCCTCTCGATGAGGTAGAAATCGAAAATTTAGAGTGGCGCATTGCTTTGCCTTCGGAAACTCACCGGCAAAAGGTCAGGAAAATTACGCCGATTGGAATGCCTTTTACTGAGGAAATTCAGGAAGGGGAACGGGTGGCGGTGTTTAAGTTCGATCGCCTGCACCCTGGGGAACGCCGAATTTTTGGCTGGAAGGCTTTGTTAGAACTTCGCTCTATTAAGTATCAGTTGTCGCCTCGGGATGTCGAAAAGATTCCGAAGCTGTCCCCGGAGTTTGCCGCTAAGTATTTGGTGGATAATGACAATTTGGCGATGGACACGGAGATTGTGCGATCGGCTGCTGTGGCTGCCATTGGCTCGGAAACTAACATTCTGAGGCAATTGCTGAGCATTCGTAATTTTGTTTACGATCAACTTTCTTACGGAATTAGACCTCACATTGACACTCCCGATATTGTGCTGCGCCGTGGTATCGGTTCCTGCGGCGAATACGTGGGACTGTTGTTAGCTTTGGCTAGGTTAAACGGGATTGCTTGCCGCACGATCGGCCGCTACAAGTGTCCGGCTTTTGCTGACAGAAAAGGTGTGTCGCTGGAGCCGGATTTCAATCACGTTTGGCTGGAATTTTACATTCCAGGTTTTGGCTGGGTGCCGATGGAATCTAATCCTGATGATATTCAAGACAGAGGCCCTTATCCTTTGCGATTTTTTATGGGTTTGGCTTGGTATCATGTAGAAATTGGCAAGGGAATCCGATTTCAAGGTCTCACGAGCGGTGGTCTTCCTTTAAACAAGGAGGATGTTTCCGTGGGGAGTCTGGCAATTAATCATGTGAGGTTTACAATTTTGGAAGAGTTGCCAGCAGTTTGAATGGAGTGTTAACAGTTAACTGTTAGCCGTCAACATTTAAGTGTTAATTGTTAACAATTTTCATCTAAAATCGAAAGTAGAAAATGTAAAATCAGAGGAAGAGGGGTTGTGGAATTTTCGATTGCTAATTTTCTCGTTTTAGTGGCCTTTGTACTGCTGGTGACGGTGACTGGCGGGGTCGCTTATTTGACTTCTGTTGAGTGGCGCGATCGCAGGCGGTTAGATAAGGCTAAACGGAAAAAAAAGTAGCTTTTCTGTTGACAAATTGCATTTTTTATGATAAAAAACAGGGCGACCTGGCTTGGCCGCCTTGTTTTTTGATTTGAGGTATAGCAGAAGGAAGAAGGAAGTTCGGCAACGAGCACTGTACAAGATGTAACGGATGTCATGAAGAAGGAAGTTTGGCAACGGATGTAACGGATGTCAGGAAGAAGGAAGAAGGAAGAAGGAAGACGGAACAATCGCAATGGTTGTTTCAGCAATTTCAACTCTCCTCATCGGCTTGGCGGTTGCTATATTTTCACCGCAGGTAAAAGCAATTTCGGTAACATAAACATTGTAGGTTTGTGGTGAGGAGTTGAGTTCTAGTGGTTTTATGAGGAGTCAAGTCCTGACTACAAAACAATGGGATTGCATTCGTTCGATCGCACATAAGATGATTCACGGGCGGGACGCCCGCGCCACAACAAATACACCACAACAAACACCCAGGAAAAAATGGATTTTGGAGTTGGTATTTTAAGTCCACTGTCGGAAAAATGTATTTTCTTGCCAAGCGGCGGCGGTGCGTTTTTCAAGTGCTGCCATTTCTGTTTGGTTCAGGGGTTTGAATGCTTGGGCGACTTTAAAGTTTTCTTCTAATTGCTTTACTGAGTCGGCGGCGATGACGCAGCAGTGCACGCCGGGAAGTGAAAGCGTGTAGCCCATTGCTTGGTGCATTCCATCTAAAACACCGTTCTGAAATAATTTGCCGTAAGCTGGTATTTTCATGGCTATAACGCCGATATTTTTGGCTTTGGCGACTGGTAAAGCGCTGATAACAAAAGAGCGCGGGTGATGTTTTTCGGCAGCGTTGAGGGAGATTAATGTTGTGTCAAAAGGATAGCGTTGCAAGCCTGCGGCAATGATGGCTGGTTCGTGGTGTCCGGTGATGCCGGAAAAACGAATTATTTTTTGCTGTTTGGCTTCTTCGATCGCCTTTATTGCTCCTTTGGCACTGAAAATTTGGTCTAATTCTGTTTGGAATGAGACGTGGTGGAGTTGCCACAAGTCTAGCCGATCTGTTTTCAATCTTTTGAGCGATCGCTCTAAGTCTCTCCACGCGCCGTCTCTGTCTCTGGCGGAGGTTTTTGTGGCTAGGAATAGGCGCGATCGATATGGTGGCAAAACTTTGCCTAAGTTTTCTTCGCTGGGCCCATACTCGGCCGCCGTGTCAAAATAGCGAATGCCTAGTTCGATCGCGCGTTCAATTTGCACCGCTGCTTCTGCTTCTCTTCCCGGCTGCGACAGCGGTGTTTGTCCGGCCCCCCCCAAACCGAAAATCGGCACTTTCACGCCGGTGTTGCCTAACAGTCGTTCTGGCATTTTTACTGTGGTGGCCGCCTTGTTATTGGGTGCGGCTGCGATTTCTAGATCCTGCTGTTCGATCGCTTTAGCGCCTGCAATGCCGCTGGCAACAGCTATACTGCTCAATATAAAATTGCGGCGAGTTTTTTTGCCGGTCATGGTTCCCGTCTCCTCAGAATATTTGAGTAGAAATTAACCGCCTTTATGTTCGCATAATAAATAGATATTTACGGCAAATCGGATAATTTTCCCCCTATCCAAGGGAGGAGATGGCCGGGGGAAAAGTTATCTATGTGCCGATCGACTATTGGTCAATTATCCATGCGCGAATCAGTTCGTTTATCTGTTCTGGTACTTCGTCGTGGGGACAGTGACCGGCTTTGATAAAATGTTCTGTCAACTGCGGATAGTGTTTGCGAAATTTGGCACTTCTTTCTGCGGAATTCATCCACGGATCGCCTTCTCCCCACAGCATTAGCAATCGGCATTTTAATTGACTCAGCAATACGTCGATTTTTTCGCCTTGGGGTGTTCGGAATACGGAGGCGAATACTTTGGGGGCACCGGGATCGCAGGAGGGAAGGTAAATTTCTTCTACTAATTGGTCTGTGACGGCGCTTTGGTCAAGATAAACTTTTTCTAGGGTTTTCCGAATTGTCGATCGCTGGCGCACGTACTGGAACAGCAGAAAACTTGCCCAATCTTGCTGAAATAAGGTTTTAGCTACCGCAGATATGGCTTTTTGCAAGGGCGGGGCTTCGGGTGCGGGCTGCGGTTCGCTGAAGGGGCCGGCGCTGTTGAT
The DNA here is from genome assembly GCF_036700845.1 of Microcoleus sp. S13_C5. NCBI lineage: Bacteria > Bacillati > Cyanobacteriota > Cyanophyceae > Oscillatoriales > Microcoleaceae > Microcoleus > Microcoleus sp. S13_C5. The sequence goes on along the minus strand of NZ_JAUBPR010000011.1, from coordinate 86,038 downwards.
TAATATGAGTCCGGCTGCTGATTCGGGGCGCTGGGCTGCTACACACAAGGCGGCGTAGCCTCCGAGGGAGTTGCCGGCTAGTACGGCGGGCCGGCCGATGATGTTGGTGATAAAGTCGTGGAGTTGGTCGCGCCAGAGGTCGCCGCTGTACTGCAATTCGGGTTTTGCCGATCGCCCGAATCCAATCAGGTCGATCGCCCACACTTCAAAATCTTTGCTCAGGCCGCTGATATTTTTGCGCCAGTGGTCTGTGGACGCTCCAAAACCGTGAATTAACAGCAGGGGAGGGCGTTCTGGATGCGGATCGCTGGATCGAACGTAGTACACTGAATGCCCCCGCCACTGCCAGTAAGTGCCGGCTATGGGGGCGGAGGTCATGGCTGGGGTTGCTTGCATAATGTAAAGAAATAATTATTTACTTTAACTATTGTATCGCGACGCTCAGATTTATATAGTTTGACCAACGCACTGGAGTTTCGCCAGCAAAGGATTGGTCAATTTGGGCGAGTTGAGAACTCGCGATCTCCCGCACTCAGGATTAATAAGTTTTGTAACGAATATTGATTTTATGAGGGGCGTAGCAATGGGAGATATTTGGCCCGCTCGCATTTAGGAAAATAAATCGGGTTTTGGCTGCAACATACCTAGGTATGATGATTTTGCTGTTTGGCGGTAAGAGAGAGCTCTGGGCGATGGTTCTTGCCCTGGGGCTGCGAGGGTCGAACCTGATGGGCGAGGGTCAAGGGATCGACTTTTTTATAGTTATTTCCGAGCTTTTCCAGGTGGGGATCGTTTGTTCAAGAGGTGTTGACGACTTGGGGGATGCAGGTAGCCTCAGCATTGCTAGTTGGCAAAAGCCGACATCAAAAATTTCGCGCCTGGAAGAAGTTATAAGTAAAATTACTGATTGTTCTCTGCAGAAGTTTCTCAGAATCGCAGAATATTTTGTGACTTTGTTTGCTGTTCTTAATTGCTTTGATACTCTAATATAGAAGTAGAGCTGCGCCGCTCAATTAATTAGCATTTTGAATACTAGGGAGCCAACTATGCAGGGTGTGAACTTTATCCACCTGAAAGTTAGGGAGTTTTCTGAGTGATTGCTATTTCACCTCGTCCCGTCGGACGCAATTGGATTACGATTAGCTTCGCTTCTACTCTATACCTTTGTCCTATTTTGGATCTGCTCCTAGCAGAGGTGCCAGATTACTGGCAAGCGGAATTGCGGTTGGGGCTTCAAGAAGCTTTGGTAAATGCTGCTAAGCATGGAAACAAATTAGACCCCGGTAAAACTGTTGGAGTCCGTTTTTCGATCGTCCAAAACCAATATTGGTGGGTGATATCGGATGAAGGTTCTGGCTTTAATGCCCCTTGCAGTTGTAACCTTTATACCGATGATTGCGACAATCTCCTCGCAGAGGACGTTGCCGATAACTCTGGACTACCTCATGTGGAACAGGAATGTGGTAGGGGGTTGTTTATTCTTTACCAAATATTCGATCGGGTAGAGTGGAATTCTGAAGGTACAGAGTTACGGCTGTGCAAAGAACTTGCCAGTCCCTACCGACTGCCTCGCTTGCGCTAGCACCGCTATTTGGCAGCAGTTTTAACCTCAGCTAGACCGGGAAATTTTTTCGTTCTCGGGCTGAAGCTTGCAGTGAGAAATTGGAGTATCTGGCTATTGATAGCTGATCATAATGCAAAATGTGAGTTTTGAGTTAAAAAAGTATAAATCTTTTGAACTCACAATCGCGCTGCTCGATCGAGTGGCGCGATTGTCTAAGTTTTGAGCGACTACTCAAGCCAAAACTCAAAACCGCCAAGCGTTACCAAGAGCGAAGCAATCTAATTATTTGCCGTGGGTGGGACAGGGAGGAGCGGATATCGATCGATCCAGCCATCCTGCTGCTTGGTTTAAGCGCGGGAGAGCCTCTTCAGGCTGTTTTTTGAGCAAAAAGACCAAAGCGGCCGCAGCTTGCTCGCAGGCTCGCGCGGAACGGTTTGCTTTGAGGCGGTGCCAATCTTTTTCGGGGATGGCGAGGCGCGCGGCGAGAGCTTGGGCTAGTTCTACCGTGCTAAGCTCGTTGAGGTTGACAGTTTGGGTTGTTTGTGTAGTTTCAAGCATAATTGGCAATTATACGGATTTGGCTGCCGTTTCTGAATTTAAAAAATATACTGCATATAATAACAACTTAATTGGAAATCGGTTTTTTTTATTATTATTGTCAGGTTTGCAGATCGAAATGCCTCAACAGCCGTCAGAGTTAAATCGGGAAGAGCAAGAAAGTGAGTTTGTTCAAGCGCTCGCAGCAGTGGAGCGATCGCTCGCAGCAGTCAAAGAACGGTACACTCAAATTCAGGTCGATCGACAGCGCCAAGTCGAACTCGGCCATCGGCGCGAAGAAATCCGCCAGTCCAAGCGCCAAAATCCATTGCCCGAACTCAAAAAAGAATTGCGGGAAATTGAGCAAGAATTGGAAACTATCGAGTTGAATTTAGAAAGCAGCCTGTTTTCTTGGGGAAGCATAAAACAACCTTTTTGGCAAGCAGTTCGCTTTGGGGGACTCGGCATTTTGATCGGTTGGATTTTGAAATCCTATGCAGGTTGAACTATGTTGAGATTTATGATTTTTTTATTTACCGCAGAGGGCGCAGAGGGCGCAGAGGAAGAGAAAAGAGAGAAATATGGTGCAAAATATTAAATAAACAGGAGTGGATATGACAAATCAACGAATAGCAGCAATTTTGCGCGCAGGTGAACCCGACGAAACTGTAACTGTTCAAGGCTGGGTTCGCACTAAGCGCGAATTGAAAGAATTTGCCTTTGTCGAAGTCAACGATGGTTCGGCGATGGCTAACTTGCAAGTAGTGATAAATTCAGATTTGCCAGACTTTGAAAATGTACTCAAACAACTGAATACAGGTGCATCTCTAGAAGTGTCGGGAGTACTGGTAGCGTCTCCGGCAAAAGGACAGCGAATTGAGTTGAAAGCCTCACAAGTACAAGTTTACGGCGATGCAGACCCGCAAACTTATCCGCTGCAAAAAAAGCGCCATTCCTTTGAATTTTTGCGGACAATCGCGCATTTGCGACCGCGCACAAACACCCACGGTGCTGTCTTTCGAGTCCGCAATGCTTGTTCGGCGGCGGTACACCAATTTTTTCAAGAACGCGGTTTTTTGTGGGTTCACACTCCGATTATTGCTGCTAGCGACTGCGAAGGGGCGGGGGAAATGTTCGCCGTTACCAACTTTGATTTAAAGAATGTGCCGCGCACTGATTCGCAAGAGGTTGATTATGCTAAAGACTTTTTTGGAAAGCGCGCCTATTTAACAGTTAGCGGCCAGTTGGAAGCGGAAGTTATGGCCATGGCTTTCGGCAATGTTTACACTTTTGGCCCGACTTTCCGAGCGGAAAATTCTAATACTTCGCGGCATTTGGCGGAGTTTTGGATGATTGAACCGGAGATGGCTTTCTGCGATTTGCAGGGAGATATGGATTTGGCTGAGGCGTTTTTAAAGTACATTTTTAAATACGTTTTGGATCGTTGCCCGGAAGATATGGAGTTTTTCAACGAACGCATTGACAAAACGGTTTTGGCTACTGCTGAAAATATCATTAATAATCAGTTCGAGCGGATTACTTATACGGAGGCGATCGCACTTTTGGAAAAAGCCGACAAAAAGTTTGATTTTCCGGTAAGTTGGGGTTTGGATTTGCAGTCCGAGCACGAGCGTTATTTGGCTGAGGACTTATTTAAAAAGCCGACCATTGTCAGCGATTATCCCGTCGGGATTAAAGCCTTTTATATGCGTTTAAATGAGGACGAGAAAACCGTGCGAGCAATGGATGTTTTGGCTCCTAATATTGGGGAAATAATTGGCGGTTCGCAGCGGGAAGAAAGGCTGGATGTGTTGGAGCGGCGCATGGAAGCGCAGGGTATGAATAAGGAGGAATTGTGGTGGTATTTGGATTTGCGCCGCTACGGTACTGTGCCTCACGCTGGGTTTGGTTTGGGATTTGAGCGGTTAGTGCAGTTTATGACTGGAATGGGGAATATTCGGGATGTGATTCCGTTTCCGAGAGCGCCTTTGAGTATTGATTTTTAGTGGAGGATTGTGCGACAAAGAGGAGGGACACGGCAATGCCGTGTCCTTACCCAGATCAGCGACTCATAATCACAAATAAATTAAGTCGCGGAGGGAATTGTGATATCAACAGATTGCACTTTTACCGAAGTTCCCAAACTCGATAACGGCGGTTCAATTGCCGCCGTATTTCCCACTACTAATGTTACCAAATTCTCCGGTTTCAAGTAAGTCTTGGCTACGCGCTGCACGTCGGCAATTGTTGCTGCTTCGATGCTGCGGCGGTAGCGAAAAATGAAATCTTCGGGATAACCGTAGTATTCGTAGCGCATTAATCGCGACAAAGTTTGACTGGGATTTTCAAATTTGAAGATGAAAGAATTTAGGGTGGAATCTTTAGCAAAAGCTAACTCTGCCGGGGTAATTGGTTCGGTGCGGATACGATCGATCTCTGCCCGAATCGCCTGGATAAACGGTACTGTGGCGTCCGATCGCGTTTGGCCTCCAGCCACAAACATCCCCGGATAGTCAAATCTCGGACTCCAAGCCGCGTATACTGTGTAGGCTAAACCTTGGCGCGATCGCACGTTATTAAACAAACGGCCACCGAAACCGTTGAGAACCCCATTCATTACGTCCAAAGCACCGTAATCGGGACTGCTGAGCATTCCGCCCAAATGTCCCATTTGCACGTAACTTTGGGTTAATTGTGGCTGATTTACCAAAAATATGCCACCTTGATTTGCCGGCGATACCGTTGGTAACGGCGGCACTTGTGTACTTTGACTCGGTTGCCAGTTGCCGAATTTTTGCTCGACGAGCGATCGCATTTTAGCTGTATCAAAATCGCCAGAAATACCCAAAATCATATTCTTGGGATGGAAATATTTCTGGTAGAAACTCACCAAATCGTCGCGGGAAATATTGGCGAGGGTTTTGTATTCTACCGTGCGCGCGTAAGGACTGCGATCGCCGTAAATTAATTTTTGAAACTCGCGGCCGGTAATACCGTTAGGATCGTCATTGCGGCGGGCGATCGCACCTTGAGTTTGGTTCTTCGCTAAATCCAACTTTTCCTTAGCAAATATTGGCTCCCGAATCACCTCCGCAAATAAGTCAAACACGGGTTCCACATCTTCAGCTAAAGCACTAAAATTAGCGGTACCCGAAGCAACATCAATCCCTGTTTCTACCGAAGCTGCTCGCTGTTCTAGCAACTGATTTAATTCATCAGCCGTATGCCGGCTGGTGCCGCCAGTTCGCATCACTTCTCCCGTCAAACCTCCCAATCCGATTTTATCAGCAGGTTCAAAGCGCTCGCCCGTGCGAAATAGCGCCGTTCCCCCGACTAACGGGAGTTCCCGGTCTTCCATCAGATACACCCGGATGCCATTTTTCAGCTCGAATCGAGTATATTTAGGTAATTTAATTTCTGGCACCGCCGGGAATGTTAATTCGTCGTAGTGTTTCGGTGCAGCCGCTAAGGAAGGTAACAAATTAAACGTGCCAAGTGAAACAGTAAAAAAGCAAAGCGACAGCAGAAATAACTTTACTTTTTTTAGTCTCAATTTAGTCCTTTTCATTCTTTCTCCAATGTTTCATAAGTTGACAATTCGAGGCAGAGCCTCGCCGATATGCGTTCCCAGGCAGAGCCTGGAAACGAGTGTTTCTTGCCTCTTCCTTATTCCCTCTTCCTTCTTCCTGACATCCGTTACATCCGTTACATAATCCGTTGCCGAACTTCCTTTTTCCTTCTTCTTACAGTGGCAAAAGCTTGCCAATCGTGCGATTTTCCGGGCGGAAAGTTGCCTGAGCGACACGCTGAATGTCAGCGGGAGTAATAGCCGCGATCTCATCCAATTCCTTGAACAAATTTTGCCACGAACCAGTTTTTACTTGATAGTCCACCAGCGCAAATGCCATGCCCATATTAGAATTGAGCGATCGCAATAAATCGGCTCTCGCCTGAGTTTTCACTCGCTCCAATTCCAAAGCAGAAACCGGCTCAGTTTTCAGGCGCTCGATTTCCTTGCTCAAAGCGGAGGCTACTTCATCAACCGTGCGGCCCGGAGCAGTTTGAGCGTAAAATAACATCAAATTCGGATACTTGTCCCCCGGATAACCGCTAAAACCTTGAGCCGCCAGCGCCAATTGCTGTTGTTCTACCAAAGATTTGTAAAGCCGAGAAGTGCGGCCATCGCTGAGCAAAGAACCAATCATTTCATAAACCGCATTGTCGGGATGATTCATCGCCGGCCGATGGTATCCTTCCAAATACCAAGGTTGAGTTTTTAATTTCAGCGTGACTTCCTTAGTTTGCGTTTGGGGAGGTTCGACAATTTGCAATTCTGGAGCCGCTGGTTTCGCCTTGTAACGGCCGAAATAAATTTGAGCGAGTCGCTTCACCTCCGAAGCTTTCACGTCTCCTACTACCGCCACAGTCAGCTTGCTGGGGACGTAGTGAGTATCGAAAAACTTTTGCACGTCGCTGCGGCTAAGGTTTTTAATGTCTTCAGTGTAGCCAATTACGGGGCGGCGGTAGGGATGAACAGAGAAAGCTTTGTTGGCAAAAACTTCAACCATTTGTCCGATCGGAGAATTCTCGGTTCGCAGCCTGCGCTCTTCTAAAATTACCTGTTTTTCTTTGTAAAATTCCCGAAATACTGGTTCTAGAAATCGCTCGGATTCCAGGGACATCCACAGTTCTAACTTATTAGCTGGCAGGCTGTAAAAATACATGGTGGCGTCGGTGGAAGTCTGGGCATTTAGTCCGACTCCGCCGGCTTGTTCGACTATTTTGCCGAGTTCGTTGCGCTTGACAAATTGCGAAGCTTCGGCTTCAACTTTGTCAAATTCTGCTTTTAATGTGGCGACTTCTTCAGTTTTACCGCTGGCCTTGGCTGCTTGCATTTGCTCGAAGAGTTGGTCTTGTTTTTCTAGCAGCGGCTTTTCGGCTTGGTAGTCGGTAGTGCCGATTTTTGGCGTGCCTTTGAAGGCTAAATGTTCGAGATAGTGAGCGACTCCGGTTTTGCCGTCGGGTTCGTTTGCCCCACCCACATCGGCGTGAATCAGAAACGATGCTACGGGCGCTCTGGGCCTTTCGAGTACGATGAATTTCATGCCGTTGTCGAGCTTAAATTCGCTGACTTGGCTGATTACTCGATCGAGCGACGGTTGAACAGAGACTGCTTGGGAGCCACTAGCGGGGTTGGGGCGGGCGAGGGCGATTTCGGGAGAAATTCCCCACCACAGCAGTACAGCGGCCAGTAGGGAGGCGATGAATCGAGTTTGGCGATCGGGCGATTCCCTACGGGATAGCTTCGCTTCACGGGGTTTTTGGAACTGCGGGGTCATTCGATTTTAGATTTTAGATTTTAGATTTTGGATTGTCAAACAAAAAAATGTTTGTGCTCGGTGGCCAGAGATTCTTTTCTCAGGATAAAGATTTTTGGAGGCATAAGCGATCTGTTGCGCCGCAGATGTTAGGCTGATACAGCAAATCTCAAAAAGGGTCTGGGGGCCGGCGAGGAGTTTTAAGTTTGGGATAAAAGCCGCGCACAACTTAAAACTTAACATTATTTAGCCCTTCAATCCCGAACCCGTAGTTCCAAGTCGCAAATTACCGATTGCAAAGCCATGCGAATTTTTAATCAGTCTCCTCCTTCTGAAACAGAAACCAAGAAGCGGATTTTACAAGCCGCTCAGCGGTTGTTTGCCCGTAGCGGATACGACGGCACCACAACTCGTGATTTAGCAGCGGCGGCGGGGGTGGCCGAGGGTACGCTATTTCGGCATTTTGATAATAAAAAAGCGATTTTGATTGAGGTGGCGACGGAAGGATGGGTGGAGTTGCTGACGGATTTGCTGACTGAATTGAGCGAGATGGGCAGTTACAAAGCAGTGGCTCAGGTGATGCGGCGACGGATGCTGAATATCCGCGAGAATAGCGACATGATGCGGGTGTGTTTTTTGGAGGCGCAATTTCACCCGGATTTGCGCGACAGAATTCAGTTGGAAGTCATCGGAAAAATGAGCGATGTTGCTGAGGCTTTTTTTGAAACAGCGATGGAAAAAGGAGTTTATCGGAAGATGAATCCGAAGATTGTCGCTCAGGTATTTTTGGGAATGTTTGCAGTCGCGGGTTTCAGTCAAAATACGATTATGGAGCCGAATGCTTCTCCGCAGGAAATGCAGGAAATGGCTGAAGGATTAGCCGATATTTTTCTGAATGGGGTTTTGCAGAAAGATGAATAATTAGGTCAACAGGGAAAAGTTGTTATGGGTCTAATTTTGCACTATTCTATTCGGCCGCTAACGCAGGAAGACGAGCCTTTTCTGTGGCAAATCCTATATGAAGCGGCGCACATGGCAGAAGAAGGCGAATCAACGGTGCAAGGGGTTGTCAATCATCCTTTAATTGCCAAATATGTCAAGAATTGGGGACGTGCCAACGATTTGGGCTTCGCAGCAATCGAATTGAACGGGAGCCAGCCAGTAGGAGCCACCTGGCTGCGTTTGTTTACAAAGGATGACAAGGGGTTTGGCTGGGTTGACGATACTATCCCGGAATTGGCGATCGCCGTTCTTCCAGAATATACAAATCAGGGTGTAGGAACGCAGTTGCTGGATCGTTTGTTGTCAGCAGCAAAAGTCTCTTATCGATCGGTATCCCTGAGTGTCAGAAGCTCGAATCGAGCCCTGAGTTTGTACGAGCGATCAGGATTTAAAGTAATTGACGGAAGCGAGACAATCAACCGCACAGGAGGGACATCATTCACCATGAAAGTGGATTTTGATTAAGTGAATTATTACTCTATAAATTCGTACATTTGCTGTACCCAATTCTCCCGGTGTTTCTGCCATTCATCTGTCACTACTTCCCAAGTTGTATTGCTTTCAAGTTCCAGCAATAGACTGGATACTTCTTCCAGCGTCGATGCTATATGACATTCTTCTACCCAACTTTTACGGATCATTTTCCAGAGACTTTGTAGCGCTTCTCGCTGAAAATTTGATTCTAATTCAACTAGCAAGGTTGCTAGGTGTTGTTCGTCACTTGCTGCCGACACCTCGCTCATCCAACAGTTGCGACGTTCTTTCCATTCTTCCGTCACTGCGTCCCCGTTTAGGTGGGCTTGAAACTCTAACAGTAATTGGTTTAGTTCTACCATATCAAGTTTTGTCTTGTTTGCAGTTTGTGCTATAATTGTACAAATTTTATTGATTTAGACTGTTGGTTTTTTATAATGAGCGATGTGGCTGAGGCTTTATTTGGAAACGGCGATGGAAAAACAAGTTTATCCAAAGATGAATCCGAAAATTGTCGCTCAGGTATTTGTGGGAATGTTGGCAGTCGCGTCCTTCAGTCAGTCCAACTACGATTATGGAGCCGAATTCTTCTTGGCAGCAAATGCACGAAATGGCTGAAGGACTCGCAGATATTTTTCTAAATGGGGTTTTGCTGAAAGATGAAGAATTAGTGATGAGTCCTTAGGAAATTTTAGAGCCTGAAAACGCATATCTACAGGCTCTGACTCCTCGAAACTACTCCTTAAACTTGTGCATTTGCTGTACCCAATTCTCGCGATTCTGCTGCCATTCATCAGCCATAGCTTCCGAATTGATATTGGTTTCTAGTTCCAGCAATAAAGTTGATACTTCTTGAACAATCGATGCTGCCAGACATTCTTCTACCCAACGGCCCCGGCGCTCTCCCCACTGAATATTCACCGATTTCCCCTGCAAGTTAGATTCAAATTCAACTAGCAATTCTGATAGATATGTCAGGTTAACTGATGCTGCCACATCGCTCACCCAACTTGACCGGCGCTCTTTCCATTCTTTTTTCACTCCTTCCGATTTGAGGTTGCTTTCAAGCTCTAACACTAACTGATTTAGTTCTACCATCTTAAATGTTTGACTTTTTGTAGTTTGTGCTACAATTCTACCATAAGTTTAAATAAACAGAGTGTTAATTTTTTGACAGATTGCGGTCGCAGTGAAACTACAGAATAGATAACTGAATAATGAGCGATGAATTTACTTTAGATATGCTAGGCATTCCCAGCGGCTGGCAGCGCGGGGAAGGTGACTGGGCAGGAGTGGCGGCGGCTCTTGCTAGAGGGGAAACTGTCGAAGTAATTCAAGAAGTTGGTTCTACTTTGTGGCAAAACAGCCTGCCAGAAAAACATTCTTTGTATTGGGATGGGGAAAATCTATCAACTATCAAAGCCCGAATTTGGATTAGTTTCACGCAGAGAAGATTTTCCCCGGAATCTGCTTTGCCAAAAGTTCAGTGGCATCCGAGAGTGTTGTGGATAGGGATAGGTTGTGAAGGCGGAACAGGGCGAGAATTAATCGAAACAGCGATTAAACAAGTATGCCGTGCTTATCATTTAGCCGAAAGTGCGATCGCAGGTATTGCTACAATAGACACTAAAGCAGGTGAAGTCGGCTTGTTGGAACTTTGTCAAGAGCGAAATTGGCCGTTAAAAACCTTTGCTGCTGACATTTTAAGTTCCGTAGAAGTCCCCAATCCTTCAAATATTGTAGTCAAACAAGTCGGCACGCCCAGCGTAGCAGAAGCCGCGGCACTTTGTGCGATCGAACAGATATCTTGTACCATTCTCAACAACCGGCAAGATGCCTGTTCCACAAAGAGTGAATCTGCTTGTGGGGTGGGTATGGTGCCCGCCCGTGAAAAGCTTTTAGTCCCTAAACAAATATTTCGCAGCAAAAATCCCCCCCTTTCACAAGGAGGGGTTAGGGCGGGTTCTGCGGTAACAGTAGCGGTTGCAGTTTGCCCGATCGAGTATCTGGGATAATGTATTACTGAGACAAAGTATTGGCATTCACAAATCGACCAATCAACCCAGAAACAAATGACAACACAATGGAACCCAACAAAGCCGGCCAAAAACCGTTAACCGCAAAGCCGATATTGAACGCACCCGCTAACCAGGAAGCCAGGGAAAGCGAAATTGCATTCACAACGAATAAAAACAAACCTAAAGTAATAATGGTCAAAGGCAGCGTCAGCAATGTAAGAATCGGTCTGACAACCGCGTTCACCAATCCGATAACAACAGCAGCCAGCATCGCCGCCGGAAAGCTAACCACCGCAATACCTGGTACAATGTTAGCGGTAATGATCAGCGAAACCGCTGCTACTATCCAAGTTAAGAAAAAACTTAGCATATCTTTTTTTCCATCTCCATCACTATTAATTAAGATTGTAACTGTTTAGTCGATCGACCAAAGTTCGGGATACACTACGAAATACCCACCTTGCGAGAATATCAGACTTATGAAACTCCGGCAACTAGCAGCATTCCTCTTGGCGCTAACTATCTTCATCCTGCCGCAACCAGCCCAGGCTCAATCTAAATATTACGCTCCGCCCTTGTCCTTTAGCAACGCCGAACTGACAAGACGCGATTTTTCTGGTCAAATGCTGCGGGCCGCTGAGTTTTCTAACGCTAATATGGACTTGACTAATTTTTCTAATGCCGATTTGCGGGGAGCAATTATGAGCGCTTCGGTGATGACTCAGGCGAATTTGCACGGAGCAGATTTAACTAATGCAATGATAGATCAAGTTAAATTTACTAAGGCTGATTTAAGCGATGCAATATTAGCAGAAACAATTTTGTTGCGTTCTACTTTTGAGGGAGCTGATATCACCGGCGCTGACTTTACTGATGCAATTATGGACGGATCACAAGTTAAAGAATTGTGCACAAAGGCAAGTGGGATTAATTCTCAAACAAGGATTTCTACTCGCGATTCTTTGGGCTGCCGCTGATTTATTTTATCATCCCATAATTTCAATTTGTGGAATATTGATAGGGGCGGGCTAGAAGCCCACGCCACAACGAATACAACCAATAAATTTTTTTGTGGAACAGGCATCTTGCCTGTTCCGGGCTAGAAGCCCAGCCCACAATCAATAAATACACAAAATAAATTTGATGGTGGAACAGGCAAGATGCCTGTTCCTGATGCCATTTTCATCTTTTTAGGGCGGGCTAGAAGCCCACCCCACAAAATCAATACACAAAATAAATTTATTTGTAGAACGGGTCGGAGAGTCCGTTCCTGAAAGCTTAGCTTAAACTAAATTTACTAAGGCTTTGCTTTTTTCTGAGCAGCCGCATAATGCTCACTCATTAACTGATTAACTTCTGGATTGTAAATCCGCAGATAATTCCAGTAATTCTCAAACACCGATTTTACGTATCCTTTCGTTTCAGGAAACGGAATCTTTTCCGCAAAGGCATCCGGGTCACTAAAATTAAACCTCTTCAACCAATCTGATACTGCATTGGGTCCGGCATTATAACTCGCCACAGCTAACATCGAGTTATTCTTGTACTCGTCGTGAGTGTGATCTAAATACCACGTACCCAGTTTAATGTTGTCGTCCACATTCTCCAATGAATACTTTTTGAGGCTGATTTTATTAGCAACCCAAGCTGCTGTTTCCGGCATTACTTGCATTAAACCAGTGGCACCCACTGCTGATTTGATAGTGGGCATAAACCGCGATTCTTGTCGGATTAATGCTGTTACTAATACTGGATTTATTTTGCGATTTTGCGACCATTTGACAATGGTTTCTAAGTAAGGAAAAGGATAAAGGGCTTGCCAATAAATAGGTTGCTGTCTGAGTTCCAGGTATTGGGTTCTATCATCTGGTTTATCGCGCTGCCTCAAACTACCAACCATCCACAAACCGTCTAAATTGTCTCCAACTCCTACTCGCATTAAACCGTCGGTAAACTGTTCCGCAATACTTGGTTCTACGCGATCGATAAATTCTACTTGCCACAGCGTCCAAGCATCTCTATCTTGACCTAATTGATAGAGTTCTTTCAACGCAGGAGAACCTGCAGTTGGTTCGGGGCGCTGAGGGGGCCGCACTACATTGGGAGACAAATCTCGGACTGTGGTAAAGTCGCCGACGGGCCAGCCGAGAAGTACAGCCGATCGCCACGCAAAATATGATTCTGGATAGCGTAAGATTGTGTAGTCAAAGGCAGTCTTGGCGTCTTCTTCGCGGCCGAGTTGCTTTGCCCATTTCCCGACCCAAAAGGCTGCTTCTGGAGCTTGTTCGCTGTCGGGATTGTGGGTGGTTAATTCTCTCGCCCACTGCCAAGCTGATTTTAAATCTCCGCCTTTGGCAAACTGCTGGGCGATCGTCCACCGCAATTCGCCTGCTTTATCAGAATTATTGTATTTTGTCAAGAGCAACTTCCGGGTTTCTGAAGCGGATTGACCACTGCGTGCTTTGTCGAGAAGTTGGGATTTATCTAACAAAGCTTCGGGGGCATAATTGGGGAATTTGCTAATAACTTGATCCAGATAAACGATCGCATCCTTTGGCTCGCTCAGCCGCGACAGCCGAATTAAACCCAAACCAGTATCTTCGGCATCGGGAAACTCACGCACTAATTCTTGATAGGCAATTTTAGATTCCGGGATTTTTCCGTCGAGCCACAAACCGCGAGCTTTGCGGTAAAGATTTTTGGCGTTGCGGGGAGCTTTCCCGTAAGCAATAGCTCCTTTGCCGTAATCTTGTTTTTCCCAATAGCCAAAGGCAATTTCTTCCCAATCTTCTGGTTTTAAAGCGGCGCTGTTTCGCTGCACCAGTTGTTCCAAAATTGTCCCGTAGTCTTGGACATAATGACCGTGTTTTGCTACGAGCAGCATCAACTGCGGCTGATTGGGATTTTCTTTTAACTTGCGGAGGGCAATTTCTACGCTGCGGGGATGAGCGGGAAATTCAGTAATTGCCTGTTGCCAATATTCCGGTTTTGACTTGCCTAAAACATATAAAGCTTCCGCTGCTACCGGGTCGCTAGGATAGTTTTTGAGCAGTTCCTGCCAAGCTTTTTGGGCTTTACCTTTGTCGCCGCTTAATTGGTAAGCTTGCGCCCTTTTTAGGGCAATGTGAGCAGCTAAAACCGGATATTCTTGCTCTAATTTGTCCAATAATTTTAATGCTTTGGCGGCATTTCCTTGCTGGATTAAATCGCTGGCCAGCAGGTAGCGGGCACGGCTTTGAGGGGAGATTTCCTGCTGCGGGTTCGTACTTGCAGACTGACTGGCTGCGAGTTCAACTAATTTCGCCGATCGCTCGCTCGGTGATAGCGATACCAACATCTTGACTTGCGATTCGGAATTCGCTGCATTCAGGGGCTGCTGAGCCTTCTGGACCGAGCCAAAACCCATCCATTTCATCGCAGCAACCAAAGAGCCGATCGCAATAACGCAAACTGAAACACTGATTAAAACAGAAAATCGGGCCCGGCGTCGTTTTAGCATGGGAAAATTTAAGAGAATAAGATATAGAGAACCGATCGTTTGTCAAGAGCTATCACAGGCAGGATGCGTGTTCCACGCCATCACAGGCGGGATGCCTGTTCAACGAGAAATAAATGTTAATAGTGGGGCAAAAACGGACAGCCGACCCCCAAACAGATGATTGAGATTGGTGGAAGATCCGATCGCAGGCGGACTTGGCTGATATAGTAGCAGAATTTATTTTGATGTGGAGCCGAAAATTTGTGCGATCGATCTATTTCCCCGCACCAAGGAAAAAGCCCAAACCACCCACTACAAAGTACAATCAAAAATCTAAAATCTAAAGTGTAAATCAAAACATGGAATTTCTAGTCACCGATACGCCCCGCTCTGTTTGGACAGGAGACGCCCTGGCAATTGGTCTATTTGAGGACGGCTTGGAACTCACCGGCGAGCTGGCACAATTAGATGAAAAGCTTGCAGGCACTTTGAAAGAGCTGCTACAGGAAGTAGATTTTAAGGGCAAAGTGGGCACGAGCGCCATTACCCGCGTCGGCGGCAATAATCCCATTCGCAAAATTGCGATCGTGGGTTTGGGCAAAACAGAGGACTTAAAATTAGACACCGTGCGGCAAGCTGCGGGTGTTTGCGCCAAGTTAGCCAAAAAAGAGAAATGCAAAACCCTCGGAATTAGCTTTCCCGTGTGGAAAAACGCGCCGGATTCTACAGCAAGCGCCATCGCCGAAGGTGTAGAGCTCTCCTTGAATCAAGACAACCGTTTCAAATCGGAACATGAAGACAAAAGCCCGCAACTCGAACAAATTCATTTGCTCGGTTTTGCCGGTACCGAAAGTGCGATCGCCCGCGCCCGCCAAATCACTGCCGGAGTCATTTTAGCACGGGAATTAGTCGCAGCGCCAGCAAATTTTGTTACCCCGATTACAATGGCCGAAACCGCTCAAAGTCTCGCTGCCGAATGCGGTTTAGAATTAGAAATATTGGAGCGGGAAGACTGTGAAAAACTAGGAATGGGAGCCTTTCTCGGGGTAGCACTAGCATCTGATTTACCACCCAAATTCATCCATTTGACTTACAAACCAGAAGGCACACCGCGTCGCAAAATAGCAATTGTGGGCAAAGGATTGACCTTTGATTCTGGCGGTTTGAACATCAAAGGAGCAGGCAGCGGCATTGAAATGATGAAAGTAGATATGGGCGGCGCTGCGGCTACTTTCGGAGCAGCAAAGGCGATCGGACACATCAAACCAGATGTGGAAGTTCACTTTATCAGCGCCGTCACTGAAAACATGATCAGCGGCCGCGCCATGCGCCCTGGAGACATCCTTACAGCTTCCAACGGCAAAACAATTGAAGTCAACAATACCGATGCTGAAGGTCGTTTAACCCTGGCTGATGCTTTGGTATTTGCTGATAAATTGGGAGTTGACGCGATTGTCGATTTAGCAACTCTAACCGGGGCCTGCGTAATTGCTTTAGGCGACGATATCGCGGGTTTGTGGAGTCCTCAAGATAGCGTCGCCGCCGAAATAGTCGCCGCCTCAGAAGTGGCAGGCGAAAAATTTTGGCGAATGCCGATGGAAGAAAAATATTTTGAGGGCTTGAAAGCATTGCACGCCGACATGAAAAACACTGGCCCACGTCCCGGCGGTTCGATTACGGCGGCGCTATTTTTGAAGCAGTTTGTGAAGGATACTGCTTGGGCGCATTTAGATATTGCCGGCACGGTTTGGAGTGACAAAGAAAATGGCTACAATGGCCCTGGGGCTACCGGTTTTGGAGTTCGGACTTTGGTGCATTGGGCGCTGGGCGGCGCTTAATTGTAGATTTCCCGTGCAAAAATTGAGATTTTCTCTGCCTTAAAAGTCTGCTAGTCCATCTGTGAGCCAGCGGTTAAAAACCCCTGGCTCACTGCTTAAGTAATCTAAAAGAAAATTTAATAGTGATCATTAACAATTTAAATGTTTCTGAAGCAATCAGTAGGCGAACCTATGTATTCCGTCACAGGGAGCAACGTAAGCGTTGCTAGCCGTGACGCTCACCATTTCTCATACTTGAGAAAAGCTTCGTTCCCAGGGCGCCACCTCGACAGTTTTGACATTTCCTGAAAAAATAGCTGTTTCATAAAAATGAAAAAAGTATATAATTATGTAAATATTTCACTAGCCGAAATCAAATAATTAGATTTGATCGGATTTGCATTGGTACAGATAATTTTTTTCTTGAACTTTATGCAAGAACAATTAACAATTTTTTTTTCAACAGTTGCTGTATCTTCTAGACTCGCCTGCAACGTGGTGCCGGAGTTGCGACTGTACGCTGTTTTTGACTCGCTGACGGCACTGGCTTATTGCTCGATCGCCCTATCTTTAGTTTATTTTACCCGCCAAGGTTCTCACCGCAAGATTTTCCGGGTGTTTGCCGTTGTTTTTTTTGCCTGGGGGGCGGCTAAATTGACCGAAGTTTGGACGCTTTGGCATTCCATATATTGGCTGTCGGTAACTCTCAAAGCTGCAAGTGCTTTGATTTCTTGGCTTTTAGCGACACTCGCCCTCGCCCTCATGCCTAAAGCACTTGCCGAGTCTGGTTTCAATCAAAAAGAAAAATTTCAACAACAGTCATTAAAACAGGTAGAAGAAAATCAGCACCAGCATGATATCCAGAAAGGAGAATTGGCAAAACAAGCTCTCAATTTTTGCCCTTCAGATACTATTGTCGATCGCACTTTAGCTCTCAATTCGCTTAATGAACAGTTAGAAAAAGAAATTGCCGATCGCCACCGGGTTGAGGAAAAGTTGCAACTGACTCAATTTGCGATCGACAGATCGGCAGATGCGATATTCTGGATCGGGCCCGACGGTAAATTTTTGTACGTCAACGACGCCGCTTGCTCTTCATTGGGATATTCTACCGCTGAATTGCTCTCGATGACCGTACACGACATCAATCCCGATTTTCCCCAAACTGCTTGGAGTTTGCACTGGAAAGTCTTAAAACGCTGTGGTTCGGTTAATATTGAAGTTCACCACATCACTAAGTACGGTCGCATTTTTCCGGTAGAAATCACGATCAACCATTTGGAATTTAACGGCAAAGAATATCAGTGCGCGTTTGCTCGCGACATTAGCGAACGCAAGCGGATTGAGGCAGCTTTGCGAGAAAGAGAAGAAGAATTTAGGTCATTAGTTTCTAACATTCCCGGTGCGGTTTATCGGTGCAGCCCTGCTGGGCGATCGAGCCTAACTTTTATCAGCAGTGGCATAGAAGCTATTTCCGGCTATCCTGCAGCTAACTTTATGCAAAAACCGGTGCAGGCTTTTCCGAGTATAGTTCATCCCGATGACGCTGAGCCGATGGAGACAATGATCGATCGGGCTATTAAGACAAAACAACCTTACATCATCGAATATCGCCTAATTCACTGCGACGGAAATGTGCGGTGGGTTGTAGAGAAAGGTCAAGCCCTTTTCAACGCAGACGGTGAAGTTTTATCCCTCAACGGTGCCATTTTTGACATAACAGAGCGCAAAGCAGCGGAGGATGCTTTGCGGCTCTCCGAGGCGATCGCCAACAACAGAGCCCAGCAGCTAGAAATCGCTCTCAAAGAACTCCAAGAAACTCAAGCTCACCTAATTCATACCGAAAAAATGTCAAGTCTCGGTCAAATGGTAGCTGGAGTAGCTCACGAAATTAATAACCCTGTTAGTTTTATCTACGGCAATATTTCCTACGCCAGCCAATATATCCGAGACTTGTTGCAGCTTGTGGAACTTTACCAAAAACACTATCCTCAGCCAGAGGTAGAAATTCAAGAATGTATTGACAATATCGATTTAGAATTTCTGAGAGAAGATTTAGTAAAAATATTATCTTCGATGAAAATGGGAGCCGATCGCATTCGCGAAATAGTTCTGAGCTTGCGAAATTTCTCGCGTTTAGACGACTCGGTAAAAAAGCCTACCAACCTTCACGAAGGCATAGACAATACGCTCTTAATATTGCATAACAAACTCCGAGCCAGAGGCGACTATCCAGAAATAAAAATAATCAAAGATTACGGTCAACTCCCTTTAATAGAATGTTATGCGGGTCAGCTAAATCAGGTATTTATGAACCTGCTTAGCAACAGTATTGACGCCTTGGAAGATGCTTGCAACCAAAAAAGGCGAGCGGCAGCCGGCGGCGAGGATTGGAAACCAACTATTAGCATTCGCACAGAAGCCCTGAACGAAAATAGCATTTGCATCCGCATTTCCGATAATGCGATCGGCATGACAGAAGACGTGCGTAGCCGATTATTTGACCCGTTTTTCACGACAAAACCGATGGGAAAAGGCACTGGTTTAGGGTTAGCCATCAGTTACCGAATTGTCGCGGAAAAACACGCCGGAGCCTTGAGCTGCCGTTCCACCGTAGGAGAAGGTACGGAATTTGCGATCGAGATTCCTTTATGAATTAGTGCGACGGAAGTATCAAGGATTTGGCAGAAGTTATCGCTGACTCTAAATCGGGCGGTAGAACTATCAAAAAATGAAATTTTGCTGGAGTAGGAAGTGAAAACCAGCTCAGATAAAGTCCGTTAGCATCGTCGGGCATAAAATCCAGTCCACAGTCAACAATCACCGACGGTGCAACCGGACTTGATATAATTCATCTGCGTTAATCTGTGTTGATATGCCCTCATCTGCGGTAAAAAAAAAGAGACTTTCTCGGGCTGCAGATGACAAGGGATTGACGCTGACTCACGCAGAGGTGGAGAAGAGAGATATGAATAATTCTGATGCTCACACATGGAATATCAAAAGTAATTTTGTTTCGTGCTTTAAGTTAACTGTAAAAGAACAGCGCGACTTGCTGAATTTCCTAAAAAGTTTAACAGAAGTCTAATTGATCAACAACCCCACTTTTACAGAGCCGAATTTACCCTTGTTTTAACTCGCCAATCGGCAACTCAATCACCCACTTCTACCCTCCCCACCAGTATAAAAACACCGCGCTAATCCTCAACATGGCAGTGAAATTATAAATTCTGTACCGCGACCTAAAGTTGAGCTTACTTCTAGCATACCGCCGTGTTTCTCAACTACAATCTGCCGTGCGATCGCTAATCCCAATCCGGTTCCTTTCCCAACACTTTTGGTCGTAAATAAATGATCAAAAATCTTTTCCTTTACCTCGTTAGTCATCCCCTTACCATTATCTTGAATCCGAATCACAGCTTGTTGTTCTGGTGACAATTCTGTTTTTATGATAATTTGGTTAGGCTGGGCTTGAATTTCGGTATAAGTACGTCCTTGATTGCCTTCATCGATCGCCTCCATCGCATTTGCTAGAATATTCATAAATACCTGATTCAATTGTCCCACATAGCACTCTACTGGCGGTAAATCTCCGTAGTCTGTCACTATTAGAATTTCAGGTCGCCGTTCATTAGCTTTGAGGCGATGTTTGAGAATCAGAAGGGTACTGTCAATACCATCGTGAATGTTGCAAGCCACAGGGCGATCGCTATCTGCACGGGAAAAAGTACATAGACTGGTGCTGATATTTTTCAGGCGATCGCACGCCATCACCATAGAATTAACGGTGTTCGGTAAGTCTTCTAAAAGATAATCCAACTCAATATCTAAAGCATGATCGAGAATTTCATCACTGGCATTTGGTAGATATTTTTGATAAAGGTTCAAATGTTCAAAAACTTCATTTATATTTAGTTTAAGTTGCTCCAAGCTACCAAAAATAAATCCCAAAGGATTATTCATTTCATGGGCAACCCCAGCCACTAAATTGCCCAAAGCTGACATTTTTTCACTTTGTATCAATTGGAGTTGGGAGGCTTGTAGTTCGGCAGATTTTTGTGCAACTTTCTGTTCTAAGTTTTGAGTTAATTGACGGAGTTGTAAATGCGTTTTTACCCGCGCCAATACTTCCTGTTCTTGAAAAGGTTTAGTAACATAATCAACAGCACCTAACTCCAGGGCATGGACTTTGCTATCAGTATCAGCGAGAGCAGTCATAAAAATAACAGGAATATCACAGGTACGGGGATTTGCTTTTAATCGTCGGCAAGTTTCAAAACCGTTGATTCCGGGCATCATAATATCTAATAAAATCAAATCCGGTAATTTTCGCTCAATTTGCTGGAGGGCCCGTTCACCGCTAGTGGCGATCGCCACATCAAAACCCATATCGCTCAAAGCGTCTGAAATGACATCCAGATTAGCAGGGATATCATCCACAATTAAAATTAAACCAGTAACTACTGCACTCATTTTTACTTTCTCCTTAAATAGGATTTTTAGGTAAATAATATTGAATTAATTCTTCAATTTTTTCTGATTTAAATTGCTTCGCAAGCTCTAAAACTTGCTGAATGAAAGGTTGATAGCGCTCGTCCTTTTCTCCAATCTTTTCTGCCACTTCTGCCAATTTTTTCAAGCGTCCTTCTTGAGCAAATTCCAATAATACTTGTAAGTCGGCTGTATCGGGGATTATCAGTTCTGATAACGAAACTCCTACCGGAATATTCGAGTTTCCTTTCGTTTTTGTTTCTTCATGGTTCCAAGTAATTTGTAAATGATTAGCCAAGGCATTAAATAAATCCCCAACATTCACGGGTTTCGCTAGAAAATCATCACCTCCGGCTTCTAGGCTCATCTGTTGATCGGCTTGCGCCACTGAAGCAGATGAAACCACAACTTTCAAATGTTTTAACTGCTCGTCATTGCGTAATTGTTTCAGCATTTCAAAGCCATTCATAATCGGCATTGCCAAATCTGTAATGACTAAATCCGGTAACTGTCCTCGCATTTTTTCTAAACCTTCTTGTCCGTTTTTAGCTTCTCTAACTACAAAACCAAGAGGTTCTAATAAATTGAGAATTACGCTGCGATTTTCCCAACGATCGTCAATAATTAAAAGCCGTTTCAGCGTACCATTATAACTGATAATATTGCCAGCATCATCAATTTGCTGTTGTATCCAATCATTTGTCAAAGGTAGCTCTACTTCAAAAAAGAATTGACTTCCCTCTCCCAGTTGACTTTGAACTTGAATATGTCCACCCATCAACTGCACGATTTGTTGGCTAATTGCGAGTCCTAAACCTGTGCCTTCCGCTTGACGACTTCTATCCCCTACTTGCTCAAAGGTTCGGAATAGTTTCGGCATATCCTCTGTGGCAATACCCACTCCGGTATCTATGACGGAAAAGCGCAAATGGGTGAATGAAAGTTGATTACTATTTGAGTCTAATCGTTCCACTTTTAGGGTAACGCTGCCTTTATCGGTAAATTTTATACCATTACCTAATAAGTTAATAAGTACCTGTCGCAAGCGTTTTTCATCGGCGATAATACCACTCGGCAAATTAGCATCAGGCTCATAGTAGAAATTAATACTTTTCTGTTGAACGCGAATTTGGAAAATTTCAACAACACCTTGCAGCAGTGAAGGTAAATAAATGCCCTTGGGAGAGAGTTCAAGTTTGCGAGCTTCGATTTTAGAGAGGTCAAGAACATCATTAATTAAGGTGAGTAAATGAGAACCACATTGATGAATGATATTTATACCGTGACGTTCTTTTTCAGGAATAAACTTGGAACGTCCGAGAATTTGAGCATAGCCCAAGATACCATTGAGAGGGGTGCGGAGTTCGTGACTCATGTTAGCAAGAAATTCACTTTTAGCTTGATTGGCCGCATTAGCATATTCCTTTTTTTCCTCTAAATCGCGATAAGATTCGGCTAACTTGATGGTCATACGGTTGAACTCTTTGGCTAATTCTTCGACTTCATCGCCAGTCTGGATATCTAATCTGTAGTCCAAATCACCTTCTCTAATGGTCGCCACTCCTTGCTGAAGTTTTTTGATAGACCGCACGGCTGGTAATAGAATTAGGAAAAACAATCCAGCAAGAACTAGAAAAGTAAAAACAAGAATCCCCCACTTGACAAATTGTTCGGTTTGATTCAGATTTTTTCCAGCTTCAATGGCTAGTTTTTGCTCTTGCTGAAAAATTCTAATAATCTTAGAAGTAAAAAAATTAATGTCTCGGCTAAAACTATTAATTGCTTTATAGTCTTCCTTAATATCTGTCATTAATAGACTATTCTTGACAAGAACAGATTGATTTATTTCAGTAGCTAAGCGATCTAAAATTTGATATTTACGATATACAATCTCTAACTCTTTTGTCTCGGAACTTAGTTTGTGCATTTCATCTAATGTAGATAAAACTTTTTGCTTTTCCGTTGCATATTCAGCAATTTTAGCTTGAGGATTTTCTAGCACTAGCAAATCTTTAAGTATAATAATTTGATGCGCTAGGAGAGCATCTAGGCTTTGAGCGTCACTCATCAATTTGATACTTTTATAATAGGACTCTTCTACTCTATTACGCGCCCTTTCCAGCAGCAGAATATTACTCGTTCCTATCGCAATGACGATCGTCCCTATAGTTAGGACAGAAGCACCTAAAAAATTTTGCCAAATTTTCATTGTTTATTACCCAATTTTTCATCTAGTTGTTTTTTAACTTGCCTAACTCCATCGTAGTCTGAGTCTTGCACTAGGGTATATCCATTAGAAGGGATACCCTCAAGACTTAACATTCCAATAGGAGCGCTAATAAATGCTTCTTTCAATTCAATAATAAGCTGGGGTGATAGTTTTTGAGATACCACCACAGGAAGTTCAGGAATGGGTTCCGATTGCCAAATAACCGGATAAGAATCATTGATTGTGCCAGATTCCTTGGCTTGTTCATAGAACTTTGACTCAATAGCTACGGCATCAACTTTTCCATCTAACAGCGCCACTAATGTTTTATCGTGAGATTGAAAAAACTCAACGGAGGCAAAGTCGCGATCAAGATTAAAACCTATATCTAATAGGTGAACGACAGGAAACATATAGCCTGATGTTGATTGTTTATTGACTAAACCCAGCCGCTTACCCTTGAGATCGTCAAGGGTTTTGATCCCACTTGCAGAATTAACGACAATCACGGATTTATACCAAGGCCGTCCTGTAGTTTTACTGATAGGAGCAACAATCGGCTCGATTTTTGGATTCCGTTCCTTTGCTTGAAGATAAGTCAGTGGCCCTAATATAGCGACTTGCACCTTTTCTTCTACTAAGAGATCGACAGCAGTATTGTAGTCTTTGGTTCCTTCAATAGAGACAGGTTGTTTCAGGGTTTTCTTGAGGTATTCAGCTAAAGTTTCTTGTCGTTCTTGTCTCTGTGCATCATTTGTACTGCCCATAAAGACAATCTTTAAGGTTGATGGTATTTTTTCAATACTTACTTGACTCCTTTGTGTTGGCTGAGAATTGTTGTTACTAGAAGTTTGAGTGGTACACCCTGTCATATTCGTCATTAATGGAGGGAATATTAGGCTAATTATAACTATCGGCAGCTTCATTAATGAATTGAGTCGTTTCTGTGAATTGGCGGGCATAACTAGAAGCTCCTTAAATTGAATATTGATAGATTGATAGTCATCCTAAAATCGTTTTTTAAACTTCACATAAAATCCTATCTGCCTAAATATAAAAGCTGACAGGGCAAGGTTTTATATATTATTCAAGCACACCTTATATTGATATTAGAAGCAGGACAGAAAAGGCAGGCGTGAAAAGAGGATGGAGGATAATATTGGGAGAGTTTAATTAATATTGCTTTGGTAAAGTAATGATAAACTAACTTCCTTTTCTGAACTCTAAGTTAACATCAATTGTTCCTCCATGTGTTTCTAAACTCCAATCTGCCGTGCGATCGCCAATCCTAAACCCGTTCCTTTTCCCACTGCTTTCGTCGTCAATAAATAATCCAATATCTTTTGTTTGACCTCCCAAAGGGCGTAGCAGTAAGAAGCTTCTTTAGGCTCTAATATAGCTGATAGGAATCTCGATCGCTAACTCTGTACCATCTCCAACTCTAGAATTACAGGTTAATTTACCGCCATGTTTTTTGACAATACCATAGCTAACAGATAAACCCAAACCTGTACCGCTACCCACTGGTTTAGTTGTAAAAAATGGATCGAATATTCGGGATTGAATATTCGCCGGGATACCGGCACCATTATCAGTGATTTTAATTCTAACCCTGTCTTTTTCAATGAATTCAGTCTGAATCCTGATTACAGGGTTTTTATCTGTTTTATTAATTGAGTGAAGAGCATCAATAGCGTTACTGATAATACTCAGAAATACTTGATTTATCTCACTAGCATAACAAATGACATTGGGCAGATTTCCATACTCTTTAATAACTTGTATTTCTGATTTGCCATCGCTCAGTCTTAAGCGAGTTTGTAAAATTAGCAAAGTGCTTTCAATTCCGGTATGTAAATCTACTGCTTTCATGTCGGCTTCATCTAAGCGGGAAAAGTTACGCAAACTCAGGATAATTTGGCTAATGCGATCGCTCCCTGCTTTCATAGATTCCAGAATTTTAATTAAATCTTTCCAGATAAATTCTAAATCCATTTCTTCTATTTTCGCTTGAATTACTTTACTGGGTTTAGGATACTCTTGTTGATAAATATCAAGTAAAATAAGCAAGTCTTTGACATAATCCTCTATATGTGCAACATTACTACGAATAAATGTTACTGGATTGTTGATTTCGTGAGCAATCCCAGCTACCAGTTGACCCAGAGATGACATTTTTTCGCTCTGAATTAATTGTGCTTGGGTTTGTTGTAAGTTTTTAAATGCTTGCTCTAAATCAAAAGCTTTTTGCCTTAAATCTTCCGTTTTTTGCGCTACTTCTGCTTCTAAGCTTTGAGAATATTTCTCTATTTGTTTATATAAACGAGCATTATCAATAGAGCTCGCCGCTTGAGCTGCGAGCATCTGGAGAATTTCTACTCGCTCATTAGTAAATGCTCCCACTGTTAAGTTATTTTCTAAGTACACAATACCAACGAGCTTTCCTTGCCGAATAATTGGAGTACATAAAACTGATTTAGGTTGATGAGCGATAATATAGCGATCGCCTGCAAATTGGTCGGCTTTACTTAAGTTGTCAAAAACAGCAGTCGCTTGAGTTCGTGCCACCGCATAAATCAAACTCTGAGGAATTTCCTGATATTGTTCCAAAGGAATTTCTAATATTTTTGTCTGCTTTTGTGCGGCTTGAGCGACGACTAACCATTGTCGGTCTTGGCGAAGCACTAAACAACCGATTTGTGCTCCCCCATTCGCAAGCATAATCTGCATCAAAGTGGCTAATAATTTCTCTAACTCAATTTCTTGTGAAATGGCTTGTGCCGCCATCATTACTGCTGGAAAATCTAACCATAAATTCTCGCTACTACTGACGCTAGTTAGGCTTCCCATCCAGGTCGGGTTGATGGTTGTCCCAGATGTGATGGCCAACTTAGCAGGCTGGACAATAGCTTTCAGTAGTTGTGGATAGTGGCGTTCTAAATAAGCTACTTTAGCTTTTGCATCCCAACGGGAATAACAGTAATAGGCTTCAATCATGTAAGATTGCGCCACTTTTTCTTTCCCCCAATCTAAGTAGAATTTGGCAGCTAGTTCGTTGGCTAAACCTTCTTCTTGGATATAAGCATTTTCTTTGGCTCCTGAAATGGCGCGATCGTACCAATCTCCAGCTTCATAATTCTTGCCTAAAACCCGGCATTTTTCTGCCTCTATTAAGTCAACTTTATGTTGGTAATTCATCGGTGCATGGTGCGCCCATTGAGTCAGAGTGGTTTGATGAGTTTCCACCAGAGCGAGAGTGTTAGCTTGCTCAATTTCTGACTGTGTAGAGAATAGTGCCAAGTAGGTTAACCCAGCATAGAAATGGAAAACCGCAGTATGAATCATTGCTGCCGCTACCATCAAATAGGCTTTAGCTTGAGCAAGGTAGTCTAGGGCGTTAGTGTAGTTGCCAAAGAGATAGGCAAGCATCAGTTTGTAGTTAGAGGCAACAGCGAGCGCAGTAAATTCACTATCCTGATTGTGCTGAGGAAACATCACGGTTTCATCATAAGCCTTACCGATTAACAAATCCGGTTGATTGACAATTTCCCTCAAGTTCTGCACCGTCTGTTGTGTGATCTTGACGTAAACCATAGGAGAATATTGCTTCACAGTCGCTAAAGCAACACAGTAATTTTCTATTTCTGCTTCCCAATCATCAAGCTCTACTCCTGAGAAAAAAATATTATATAAATAACAACTGATGCTATAGCCAGCATTTAGAAAATCACCTGTTTCCATTCCGACAACATAGCCCTCTTTCGCCGTTGGGATTGTTGCCCTCAGTGCTTCTTGACGATGCTGGATAAAACAGCCAAACCAAACTAAAGTGATACATTTAAATTCTCGCCAATTCAAGTGATTGAGTAAGCTTAGTGCTACTCGCCCAAAGCGATAACCTTTTTCAACTTCTCCGAAATAACCAGACAGCACAATGCCATAGCCCACATACCCGATTGTTGATGCTGGTGCATTGCCAAATTGAAGTGATAGACTGACCATTGTGGCACAAAGTAGAGGCTGCAAGGCCGGATTTCCCATAAAAATAGCCGGAAACAAGATGCCTAACAATTGCATCGCCGCGATTGTCCGAGGATCGCTCATCACGGGAAGGTTAACCAGTTCCTCAATCTGTTTGCCCTCGAGTTGGTTGGCAAGGTTTTGTAATGCAATGCGTGTCAAGGCTTCGTCAGTTTCATAGGGGAGTTCAATCCCCAATTGTGCTAGGGCATTGGTGCCGATAGCGATCGCTTCTAACATCTGACTCTGAGTTGTCAGTGCGTTGATTTGAATCTCAAATATCTTGACTTTATCTAGTATTGTTTTGGCCGATCGCAAAACCTGGGCTGCCATTTCTTCCATGCCATTAAAATCGGCATTTAAGTAAGCCGTTTCAGCCGCAGCCACATAAAGATTCAGGGTTAACTCATACTGAGTTTGCCAACAGTTTTCTGTGAGTAACTCCAGCCCTGTTTTCACAAAACTTCTGGCGCCTGCATAGGCTGTAGAATTTCTGGCTTTCTGTCCGGCTGCTAAGTTCAATCTGGCTAAGGCTTCCCGTTCCTCTGCTTGAGTCATGAACTCAATTCCTAAATTCAAATGCCCGACAATATCAAACAGCTTTTCCTCTTTTTCTATCTCTGATAAGTTTTGTTGGAGTAGTTGCCCAATATGGTAATGGGTCTGCTGTTTTTGCTCGTCAGGAATCAATGAATAAGCCGCTTGTTGGACGCGATCGTGTAAAAATCGATAAGTCGGATTAGCGGAATCATTGAAAACTTCCTCACTATCAGATTGGGTATAGAACTTATAGATTTTGGTAGTAGGAATTACCAAACCTTCCTGCAAGGCTTTCCATAAAGCTGTTGCACTACTGTCTGGTGATTTCTCACTGACAATTGCTAAGGTATTCAAATCAAACTGCGCCCCAATACAAGCTGCTAGTGTGAGACTCTCCTGAGTTTCTCTGGGCAATTTCTGTAATTGCAAGGCCATGAATTCAACGACATCATCAGTAATTGCTAAGGCCTTGACTTGGGCAAGATTGCATTGCCAAGATTGAATTTTCCAATCAAAGCTAATTAACTTGTCATCATGTAATGCTTTGAGAAACTGGGTTGCAAAAAAAGGATTACCTTGAGTTTTTTGAGAAACCAATTTTGTTAAAGGCAGGGCTAGAGATGATTCACAATTCAGTGTATCTGCCACTAACTGATTCATATCAGGTTCCCTTAACGGTGGTAAAGTAATTGTATTCACCGTTGCCCCAGTTTGGACAATTTCATCCACTGTTAAAATGAATGGATGTACAGGGGAGACTTCATTATCTCGATACGCACCTAATATTAATAGATACCCCCCATCTTGCATCAATAATTTCAGCAAGTTCAGTGATGCGGAATCGGCCCATTGCAAGTCATCTAAAAACATGACTAACGGATGTTCTTTACTGGTAAAGACTTGCACAAATTTTTGAAACAGGAGATTAAAGCGATTTTGGGCGGCTGTTCCTGATAATTCAAGGGCGGCGGGCTGTTTACCGATAATATTTTCTAACTCAGGAATTACGTCAATTAAGACTTGTCCGTTCTCTCCTAATGCGGTTAATATCTGGCTATTCCATGTTTCTAATTGCCAATCTGATTCGGATAGCAATTGCCCCATTAAATCGCGGAATGCTTGCACAAAGGCGCTGAAGGGAATGTTGCGCTGAAATTGGTCATATTTCCCTTTAATAAAATAACCCCGTTTCCGCACAATGGGTTTATGAACTTCGTTGACTACAGCCGTTTTTCCAATTCCTGAAAAACCCGCAACGAGCATCATTTCTGCTGCACCTTCGCTGACTCTTTCAAAGGCTTGTATGAGCGTTTCTACTTCGGTTTCTCGTCCATACAGTTTGTCGGGGATGAGGAAGCGATCGCATACATCCCGCGTTGCTAACTCAAAAGTTTCAATCTTTCCAGTTTCTTGGTACTGGTGCAAACACCGTTCTAAGTCATGCTTCAACCCCCTGGCACTTTGATAGCGCTGTTCGGCATTTTTTGCCATCAGCTTCATGACAATATCCGAAACCACCTGCGGGATTTCTTTGCTGTTTATTGCAGGAGGTTGTTTGGCAATATGGCAGTGAACCAGCTCCATGGGGTCGTCACATTCAAATGGCAGTTTTCCTGTCAGCAGTTCGTAAAAGGTGGCCCCCAGAGAATAAAAGTCGGTGCGGTAGTCGATGCCTCGGTTCATTCGTCCAGTTTGT
Organism: Microcoleus sp. S13_C5; assembly: GCF_036700845.1. Classification (NCBI taxonomy): domain Bacteria; kingdom Bacillati; phylum Cyanobacteriota; class Cyanophyceae; order Oscillatoriales; family Microcoleaceae; genus Microcoleus; species Microcoleus sp. S13_C5. The sequence goes on along the minus strand of NZ_JAUBPR010000011.1, from coordinate 56,874 downwards.
TCGGGAGAAATATAGGCGAGGGTTCCTTCTAAAACGTTGGGATTTTGAATTTCTTGAGTTTCTCTCGGCAGTAGGGAGGCGATGCTAAAGTCTATGAGTTTGACTTGTTTAGTCTCGGGATGTATAAGGACGTTAGCTGGCTTAATATCTTTGTGAATGACTCGGTTTTGGTACAGTCCGTCCAGGATGTCTGTTATTTGAATGGCAATTTCCAAGATGTCTGCTAAAGTCCGCGTAGGTGTTTCACCGAGCCGTTTTCGGCATCGATCTTGGGCGTATTGCCGTAGAGAAATGCCGCCAAAATCCTCCATCACTAGGGCATAGCTGTTGCGGTAGGATTCCAAACTGTAAGGTTCAACGACTCCCGGCAGGCGTAGATTTTTGGCGATGGTATACTGGTTGCGGAATTGCAGCAGTTCGCTGAAACTGGGATAATCTCGATTTAATAGTTTAATGACAACTGGAAGCCGATCAATTTCTCGAATGGCTCGATAAACCAGGGTTTTAGAACCACTGTACAGTTGCTCGATTAGACGGTATCCGGCAATTGGTCTGGTTAAATCTATACCTGCATTCATTTTGGCTATCCTAATCTCAAATATTGACTGCTAAAAATTAATGTGCGTCTCTATGTGTAAGGGTTAAATACGCCGATCGCATAATTAACTTCATCCGGTTGTCGGCAATGATATCGTAAACTCCGTCCCTTCTCCCAATACAGAATTTACCTCGATTGTACCGCCGTGTTTCTCAACTACAATCTGCCGTGCGATCGCCAAACCCAATCCCGTCCCTTTACCCACACCTTTAGTTGTAAATAAGTGGTCAAAAATATGACCTTTTATCTCATCTGATATTCCTGGCCCGTTGTCATGAATGCGAATCGTCACCCACTCCTTAGACTGTCTTTCGGTGCGAATCGTGATGCAATTGGCTGGCGCTTTAATCTTCTCTAAACTCCGTTCCCGATTTGATTCTTCCATTGCATCAATGGCATTTGCCAATATATTCATAAACACCTGATTTAATTGTCCGGGGAAGCAATCCACTGAGGGCAAGTTCCCGTACTCTTTCACAACTTCAATCGCTGGACGCTGGTCGTTCGCTTTCAATCTGTGTTTGAGAATCAAAATCGTACTGTTAATTCCGTCATGAATATTGAAAGGAACTTTGTAATCTTTGTCGGCTCGGGAGAAGGTACGAAGACTGGTGCTGATACCTTGGATGCGATCGCACCCGATTTGCATCGAATTCAACATTTTGGGTAAATCTTCTAAGAGATATTCGATATCAAGTTCTTCTGCTATTTGCTCGATGTCATCTCCAGGATGGGGAAATTTTTCTTGGTAGACTTGCAGGTATTTAGTTAGATCTTTGACGGCGGTGATCGCTTCATGAATATTGCCAGAAATAAATCCGACTGGATTATTAATTTCATGGGCTACCCCGGCTACTAAATTGCCCAAGGCCGACATTTTTTCGCTCTGTACTAATTGCAGTTGAGATTGTTCCACCTGGTGGGCATAATCCTGCGCTTGCTGATACAGTCGTGCATTTTCTAAGGAAATGGCAGCCTGAGTGCACAGGAAGTTGAGGACGAGGAGACGATCGCGAGTAAACACTCCTTTTGTCGAGCTATGTTCGAGATAAAGTATCGCAACTAAGTTCCCGCGATCGAGAATCGGAGTACATAGCATACTCTGAGAGTGGTACTGGAGCGTACAGTCATTCATTAAACCCGGAATATCGGTCTTGCCACCTTCAATAACCACAGTTTCCAGGGTGTGTTTGACATAATAAACCAGTTTGAGCGGAATCACCGCCGAGCCATCTATAGGTTGGGTTTGTAGTAATGTTGTGGGTAACTCGTTATCTGGATTGATGCGAGTTATTGCGCGGATTTGCCATTCATCCTGATGGGGGAGTAGCAAAGCACAAGTTTCTGCGCCCGAAGTTTTTAAAATAATTTGGTTGAGGCTACCGAACAATTCATCAAGCTGAATTTTACTGGATAAAGCTTGAGCAGCTTGCACAATAGATGCGAAATCAAGAGCATCGGAAATACTGGTGCTGCTATTACTGGAAGTCTGCGAAGAGTGGCTAATCGTTGCCAGCGTCTCTAGAGGATTAAAGCGAAGTTTGGGCTGATTAAGGATAGGCTGAAGTAATTGGGGATAGCGTTGTTCTAAGTCTTCTATTTTGGCTTTAGCTCCCCAACGGGCATAACAGTAATACGCTTCCTGCATATAGCTGGCTGCAACTTTTTCTTTGCACCAGTCAAGGTAGAACTTTGCAGCTAATTCGTTGGCGAGAGCTTCTTCTTGGATATAACCGTTTTCCTGGGCTCCTGCGATCGCGCGATCGTAGAGTTCGAGCGCTTCGGCTTTTTGTCCTAAAATTCGACATTTTTCCGCCTCTACCAAATTAAATTTGTGCAAATGGTTCATTGGTCCGTGACTAGCCCATGTTTGCATTTTTTGCTGATTGGCTGCGACTTTTGCTAGTTGCGTTTCTACGTTGGCAGTATCCCGATTATTTAAGCATCGCAATCGAGCTAAGGAATCGTATAAATAAAATCCGGGAATCACAAACATCCCCGTGACTCCATTTAAATATTTTTCGGCGGTAGCGGCATTTTCCACGGCCTCATCTACTTTTTCAAACAAATAATTTAAAATGAGTTTGTGGCTATGTATGATATGGAGAGCGAGGCGATCATTGACCGAGTAATGAACCGGCAGATATTGTTCCTCGTTGTAAGCTTCCCCCACCAAACAACCTGGGTTGATACTGGGTTTGATTAAGTTTAAAATTCCCTGCCTATGAAGTTCGTTCCACGAAAAAACCGTGTCCTGTTTTAGTTCCCGAAATGCCTGACTGTAACTTGCTACTTCCCGTTCTAGTTCGGTCAAGTTTGTGCCAGCGAAATACGAATTACAAAAACCGTAAAAAGCACAATATGTAGCAAAAATTATATCTCCCGTTTCTAAACCGATTTGATAGGCTGAGAGTAAAGGTTTGATAGTTTCTCTGGCGGGTTCTTTCCAATGTTTAATATCTCCGTCAGTACAGAGAACTACCTTGGCTGTAATTTCTTTAGCATTGAATTTACACAATAGGCTGGAAGCCAGTTGACCAAATTGATAACCTGATTCAATGTCTCCAACTATCACACAAAGCATGACGGCGTAATTCCCATAAGCAAAAGCAGCATTCGGCTCGTTGCCATTTTTAATTAATAGTTTCACTTGCTCACAGGCAATTAGGGGTAAAAATTGAGGGAGAGCGATATAGGCTGGCGAAACAATGCTATTGAGAATCCGTAAAGCTGCTTTTTTTTCCGCCTCCTTCATTTCTGGCAAATGGATTAATTCTTTAATTTCACGCTCGCTCCAGTGAGATTTAGTTAACGCAAATTCCCGTTCAATATCTGCATCGGTTGGCGATTCGGGAAAGCTTATTCCCAATAACTTTAAAATAGAAAAAGCCGTTTGAATCGCTTCTATAAATTGCTTTTGGACTGTATAAGCTTGTATTTTGACTTCGTAAACATTGATTTGGTCTAATAGCGATCGCGTCTCTCGCAATACCTCCTCAATTAATTCTTCCATTGTCTCAAACTCGCCGTTGAGATAGTCTGTCTCTGCCGCCGACTCGGACAAAGCTAAAGTAAGTTCGTATTGATTCTGCCAACAGTCAGTTGCTAGCAGTTTCAGCCCCACTGTGGCATATTCGCGGGCTGCTTGATAGGCGGTTGCCGATCGGGCTTTGCGGCAAGCCGTGAGGTTGAGTTGGGCGAGTTCGTCGCGTTCGGTTTGTTGTGCAATTAAAGCCGTTCCATAGTTTAATTGATTGACCAATTCAAAAATGCGTTCTTCTGTGGCTTCGGGGGAAATTTGTTGTAGCAGTAGTTGCCCGATATGGTAGTGAGTGATTTGTTTTTGCTGGTCGGGAATGAGAGAATAGGCAGCTTGTTGGACGCGATCGTGCAAAAAACGATAGTAAACTGTTTGAAAAGTAGCTCGCTCAATATTGTCTTCTTCCCCTACATAAAATTTATAAACCTCACTCTGAGGTAAAACCAAACCTTCCTGTAAAGTTTTCCACAATGCCGTTGCCGTTTCTGTCTCCGAAATTTCCAAAACAATTGCTAAGGTTTTCAGATCGAACTGATTGCCAATGCAAGCAGCGATTTTTAAAATTGACTGATTTTCAACGGACAATTTTTGTAACTGCTGTGCCATGAATTCAACGATATCATCCGTTAGGGCTGCTTCTGTAATTTTGCTAATATCGCACTGCCAATATCCAGCTTTGATGTCGAAAGTAATCAAGTCATCTTGATGCAATGCTTTGAGAAACTGCGTCGCAAAAAATGGGTTTCCTTTGGTCTTACGCTCGACTAATTCCGTCAAGGGTTCTGCCAATTTCGGAGAACAGGTTAGCGTATCTGCTACCAATTGATTCAAACTGTTTCGAGCGAGCGGTGCCAGTGTGATGGTATTGACAATTGCCCCTATTTTAGTTACTTCATCTAGGGTCAGCATCAAGGGATGGGCAGCGGAAACTTCATTGTCTCGATAGGCTCCAATTAGTAACAAGTGACTGGACTGCGACTCACCTACGAGCAACTGCATCAACTTTAAAGATGCTGAATCTGCCCACTGCAAATCATCCAAAAACATCACTAAGGGATGCTCTTTGGTGGTGAAGACAGAAATAAATTTTTGGAATAGCAAATTAAACCGATTTTGAGCCGCCATTCCCGATAATTCTGGGGCTAGGGGTTGTTGTCCGATAATCCGTTCTAGTTCGGGAATTACTTCGATAAGGACTTGACCGTTGTCACCGAGTGCTGCTAAAATTTTGGTTTTCCATTCTTGGATTTGGAGATCGCTTTCACTGAGCAATTGTGTCATTAAATCGCGGAATGCTTGCACAAATGCCCCCAAGGGAATATTGCGATTGAACTGGTCATATTTACCTTTACTGAAATAGCCATGCTGTCGGACAATGGGTTTGTGAACTTCATTGACTACAACTGTTTTTCCGATGCCGGAAAAGCCGGCAACGAGCATCATTTCGCTGTTCCCTTGTGCTACTCTTTCAAAGGCTGCTAAAAGTTGCTGTATTTCTCGTTCTCGTCCATAAAGCTTTTCGGGAATGATGAAGCGATCGCTAATATCGCGCTGTCCTAATTGAAAGCTTTCAATCTTTCTAGTTTCTTGGTATTGGTGCAAACACCGTTCTAAGTCATGCTTCAATCCCAAGGCACTTTGATAGCGCTGTTCGGCATTTTTTGCCATCAGCTTCATGACAATATCCGAAATCACCTGCGGGATTTCTTGGCTGTTGATTGCAGGAGGTTGTTTGGCAATATGGCAGTGAACCAACTCCATGGGGTCGTCACATTCAAATGGCAGTTTTCCTGTCAGCAGTTCGTAAAACGTTGCTCCCAGAGAATAAAAGTCGGTGCGGTAGTCAATGCCTCGGTTCATTCGTCCAGTTTGTTCGGGAGATATATAGGCGAGGGTTCCTTCTAAAACGTTGGGGTTTTGAATTTCTTGAGTTTCTCTCGGAAGTAGGGAGGCGATGCTAAAGTCTATGAGTTTGACTTGTTTAGTTTCGGGATGTATGAGGACGTTAGCTGGCTTAATATCTTTGTGGATGACTCGGTTTTGGTACAGTCCGTCCAGGATGTCTGTTATTTGAATGGTGATCGCCAATATTTCTGCCAGAGTCAGCGAGTGTTCTTGGGCGTAGTCTCGCAGAGAAATGCCACCAAAATCCTCCATTACTAGAGCATAGCTGTGGCGATAGGACTCCAAATTGTAGGGTTCAACGACTCCAGGGAGACGTAGGTTTTTGGCAATGGTGTATTGGTTGCGGAATTGCAGCAGTTCGCTGAAGCTGGGATAGTCTCGATTTAATAGTTTAATGACAACCGGAAGCCGATCTGTTTCTCGAATGGCTCGATAAACTAGAGTTCTCGAACCGCAGTATAATTGCTCACCCAGATGATATCCAGAAATTCGGTTTGTCAAATCCACTGCTGCACTCCTCTGGATTACTCCATCTTAGACCTTGACTCTTGTAACTAAGTATACACTTTTATTGGTGGAGTCTGAGGAAAATAGAACTACGAGATCTCCAACAGACAGACTCTACCGCTTTTATTTTTTTTCAGTTTTGAAGAGAAAGATTGACATCTATCAACATAGTCTTATCCTTTCATCGGCAATAAAATTGTAAACTCCGTCCCTTCTCCTAATACAGAATTTACCTCTATTGTGCCGCCGTGTTTCTCAACTATAATCTGCCGTGCGATCGGCAATCCCAACCCCGTCCCTTTCCCTACTTCCTTGGTAGTAAATAACTCATCAAAAATCTTCTCTCGAACGGCCTCACTCATGCCCACCCCGTTATCTTTAATGCAAATCATCGCTTGTTTTTTGTCCCAATAAATGTCGGTTTTAATGGTAATTTCCTTGACATTTTGTGCATAAGGTCGTTCTTGATTTGATTCATCCAAAGCATCGATCGCATTACCTAACAAATTCATAAATACTTGATTCAACTGTCCGGCATAACACTCCACTGGTGGCAAATTCCCATATTCCCTAATCACTTTGATTTCTGGACGAGTTTCGTTAGCCTTGAGGCGATGTTTCAGAATCATAATGGTGCTATCGATGCCATCGTGGATATTGCAAGCTACGGGATAGTTACTATCCGCACGGGAGAATGTCCGTAGACTGGTACTAATATCCCGAATCCGCTTCACGCCTTCCCGCATCGAATCTACTAATTTCGGTAAATCTTCCCGGATGTATTCCAGATCGATGTTCTCGATTTCCTCTTGAATCTCTGGATCGAGTTGCGGATATTTTTGTTCATACAAATCGAGCAATCCAAACAAATCTTTTATATAATCTAAGGCGGGTTGAATATTACCAACCAGAAAACCAACCGGATTATTAATTTCGTGAGCAACCCCAGCCACTAAGTTTCCCAAGGCTGACATCTTTTCGCTTTGAACTATTTTTATTTGTGCTTGTTTGAGTTCGGTAAATGCTTGTTGAGATTCTTGATACAAACGGGCATTTTCTAAAGAAATAGCAGCTTGAGAAGCCAGCAAATTTAGCACTTCAATGCGATCGCTAGTAAACGCCCCTACCGTCAGATTATTTTCCAGGTATAAAACTCCTATCAACTGCCCTTGATTAAGAATTGGAATACAAAGAATACTGATCGGCTGGTGCTGTTCAATATAGCGATCGCTCGCAACCTGTAAACTTACCCTAGCATCAACTATTACCAAAGGTTTCAAACTACGCTTGACAGTGTTAACCAAACTAATTGCTACATCCTGACTTGATTCTAGAGGTATTGATGGTAATAGCTCAGGTTGCTGTCCCTCTTCTACAAGAGCTGCTACCTGTAAATACTGTTTTTGTTTGAGCAATAAGACACACTTAGTTGCCCCAGCATTCGCGATCGCTATTTTTAAAAGAGTAGTCAGGAGTTTATCTAGTTCAATCTCCCCAGAAATGGCTTGAGAGGCTTGGATCAGAGTAGGCAAATCTAGAAATTCAGAGTTGCTGCTAGAAGAGTTGGTATTATAAGTAATTGTTCCCCGGGCGATCGTTTCCTTAAAGGAACTAAAGGCTTGAGCTTGCTGAATGATAATACCGAGTAGGCGAGGATAACGTTTTTCCAAATCGTCAATTTTGGCTTTAGCTCCCCAGCGGGCATAACAATAATATGCTTCAATCATGTAGGCTTGAGCTACTTTTTCTTTGCCCCATTTTAGGTAGAATGTGGCGGCGAGTTCGTTGGCGAGGGCTTCTTCGTTGAGGAATAGATTTTCTTTAGCGAGGGAGATCGCGCGATCGTACATTTCCAGTGCATCTGCCTTGGAACCCAAAACCCGCTGCCATTCTGCTTCAACCAAATACCACTTATGCAGATGATTCATCGGAGCATTTTGCGCCCACTGGTGCAAAGTCGTTTGATGGATTTCCACCTGAGTAAGAATATCCGCTTGCTCACTTTCTGGCTGTGTGGGTAAAAGCGCCAGATGCGTCAGGGCTGCATAGAAATGGAAAATGGGAATAAAAATACATCCCGGTACTGCTATCAAATATGGCTGGGCTTGGCTAATGTAATTGCTCGCCTCTTTGTAGTTACCAAAGCAGTAAGCAAGCAACAGTTTGTAGATATAAACCTCGGCGATGGCAGTGAATTCATAATCCTGATTATGCTTGGGCATCATCACTGTTTCATCGTAGGCCGGGCCGATTAAGCAATCCGACAGAATCTCGACTTCCTTTAAGTTATTCACCGTCTGCCGCACCATATCTACATAAATCTGAGCCGAATATTGCTTTACCTGAGCCAAGGCGGCGCTGTAACTTGCTATTTCTGATTCCAAATTGCTCAGTTCTACTCCACTGAAAAAGTTCATATAGCTGTAAGTGACCATACTGTAGCCAGCGCTTAGAAAATCGCCAGTTTCCATGCCAGCCGTATAGCTATCTTTCGTCGTCAGCATCACTGCCCTCATTGCTTCTTTGCGATGCTGAATAAAGGCTCCAAATAGATTCAGAATCATGGACTTGAATTCCCGTACATTGAACCTATCAAGCAATAAGAGTGCTAATTTACCAAAGGCATACCCTGTTTCCACCTCTCCCAAAAATGCACACAACACCAGTCCGTGAATGCCATACCCCACCGTCGATGCTGGCGTGTTCCCAAAGGAGAGCGATAAACTCACCATCTTGCAGCTAAGTAGGGGTAGCAAACCGGGCATTCCCAGAAAGATAGGAGAATATAATGTTGCTAATAGTGGCATGGCAGCCTGAGCTTTGGCATCAGTTATCATCGGCAGATTAGCTAGGTCTTCAATCCGTCTACCTTGGAGTTGGCTGGCAACGGCTTGTAGCGCTTGGCTAATCAAGGCTTCGTCAGGTGCAGTGGGTAGTTCAATCCCCAATTGCCAGAGTGCATCTGTTGCTACTGCAATGGCTTCTAGTGACTTGCTTTGTGCTGTCTGGGCAGCGATTTGAATTTCGTAAATTTTGATTTTGTCTAAGATTGTCTGTGCATTCTCTAACACTTGTTCTGCCATCTGTTCCATGCCGTCAAAGTCAGCAGTCAAATAGGCGGCTTCAGCAGCAGCAACATAGAGTTTTAAGGTCAATTTATACTGACTTTGCCAACAGTTGGCTGTGAGTAACTCAATCCCAGTTTGTAGATATACTCTTGCCGCAGCATAAGCTGTAGAATTTCTGGCTTTGCGTCCGGCTTCTAAGTTTAGTTGAGCTAAGGCTTCTCGTTCATTCGGTTCGGTTATTAACTCAATTCCTCGATTCAAATGCCCGACAATATCAAACAGTTTTTCCTCTTGCTCTATCTCGGGGCAATTTTGCTGGAGTAACTGTCCTATTTTGAGATGCGTTGCTTTTTTCTGTGAATCGGGAATTAGCGAATATGCGGCTTGCTGGACGCGATCATGCAAGAAGCGATAAGTTGGATTAGCTGAAGCCTTGAAAACTTCATTACTATCCGATTGGGTAAAAAACTTATAGATTTTGGTCGTGGGAATTACCAAACCTTCCTGCAATGCTTTCCATAAAGCAGTAGCCGTCATTCCAGCAGATTGCTCACTGACAATTACTAACGTATTCAAATCAAACTGTGCTCCTATACACGCAGCTAATTTGAGAACATCCTGAGTTTCTTTGGGCAACTTCTGCAATTGCAACGCCATGAATTCAACGACATCATCAGTGATTGCTAAGGCTTTGACTTGGGGAAGGTCACACTGCCAATGCCGAATATCCCAGTTAAAACTAATGAGCTGATCGTCATGTAATGCCTTGAGAAACTGAGTGGCAAAAAAAGGATTACCCTGAGTTTTTTGATATACTAATTTTGTCAAAGGTTGGGCAAGGGATAATTCGCAATTCAGCGTATCCGCCACCAACAAATTCATATCTGGTTCCCTTAACGCTTGCAAAGTAATCCTATTCACTGTTGCCCCAGTTTTAACTATCTCATCCACTGTTAAGATAAATGGATGCACTGGCGAAACTTCATTATCTCGATAGGCCCCCAATACTAATAAATACCCAGTATCCATCATCAATAATTGTAGCAAATTCAGAGATGCTGAATCCGCCCATTGCAAGTCATCCAAAAACATCACTAAAGGATGTTCTTTGAGCGTGAAAACTTGCAAAAATTTCTGCATTAACAGATTAAAGCGATTTTGGGCGGCACTTCCTGACAATTCTGTTGCAGGAGGTTGAGCCCCAATTATACGTTCTAACTCAGGAATCACGTCAATCAAGACTTGTCCGTTGTCTCCCACTGCTGCTAAAATCTGGGTTTTCCATGTTTGCAGTTGGGTATCCGATTCTGATAGCAATTGACCCATTAAGTCGCGGAAGGCTTGCACAAAGGCACTGAAGGGAATGTTGCGTTGAAATTGATCGTATTTGCCTTTGATAAAATAACCGCGCTGACGAACAATGGGTTTATGAACTTCATTGACAACGGCGGTTTTCCCAATTCCAGAAAAACCTGCTACTAGCATCATTTCGGTGCTACCTGTGCTGACTCGCTCAAAGGCAGCTAATAGTTGATCAACTTCTTTTTCTCTACCGTAGAGCTTTTCAGGAATAGTAAAGCGATCGCTAATATCTCGCTTTCCGAGTTCAAAATATTCTATTTTGGCTGTTTTTTGTAACTGAACCAAACAAATCTCTAAATCGTGCTTGAGTCCTAATGCACTTTGATAGCGTTTTTCAGCATTTTTGGCCATCAGCTTACTGACAATTTTTGCTAAAATTAGGGGTATCTCTGGATTTATTTGATGGATCGGTTTCGACTGTGTGGCGAGATGACAATGCACCAATTTCATCGGATCATCGGAGATAAATGGCAACTGTCCTGTCAACAATTCATAAAAGGTCACACCCAGGGAATAAAAGTCACTACGATAGTCAATGCCTCGATTCATCCGTCCAGTTTGTTCGGGAGAGAGATAGGCTAATGTTCCTTCTAAAATATTGGGATTCTGTATTTCTTGGGTTTCTCGTGGTAGGAGGGATGCAATACTAAAGTCAATTAGTTGAATTTTTTTGGTGTCTGGATTAATGAGAATATTAGCGGGTTTAATATCTTTGTGAATCACTCGCTTTTGGTAGAGATAGTGGATAATGTCTGTGAGTTGTATGGCGAGTTGGAGAAATTCTGCTAAAGGTAAAGCTTCAGATGGTTGGGTTTCATTTGTTGCTGTTTTGAGATAAGTACATAGGGAGACTCCGCCAAAGTCTTCCATTACTAGGACATAGCTATTCTGGTATACTTCCAGCGTCAGGGCTTTGACGATGTGAGGGAAGTCGAGATTTTTGGTAATGGTATATTGGTTGCGAAACTGGACGAGCTCGTTGAAGGTGGGGTATTTGTTTCGCAGCAGTTTGACTACGACTGGGTATTGGTCACGGGTACGGATGCCTCGATAGACTAGGGTACGTGTACCTACATAAAGTTTCTCTGTAATCTGATAACCTGAAAAATTTGCGATCGCATCCATAACTGGTTGACCCTCTATTATAAAACACTTAAATTAAAAGCTTCTATTCCATTGTATTTTATTATTTGACAAAGATACCGATCGCCAACTATGCACCCTTACGAGGGACAGAATTAACTGTAATTTTTCCCCAATGTTTATCAACTATTATTTAACCGAAAGCAATTTGGTCACAATCATCCGGATTCATCCGTGTACCTGTGAAAACACCTCGCCATCATGATCGTAACCCCCCGGACTCATCCGTGGGAGCAATCTCAAATCTCAAATTTCTACTTTCAGGTGGCATGACGTGCGATCGCTAATTCTCAACCCGTTCCTTTGCCTATTCTGCACTATTTACGCTATGGTATGTATAGTATAGTTGCGTAAGTTGTGATGGTATCATAAAACCATAATTGGTAATTTTTAACCGCAAATATACGCAGATAAACCAGCATATAAACTTGAGACTATCTGCGTATATTTGCCGACCTCTGCGGTTGTATTATGCTTTATTCCCCGTAGTGACCACCGACAACCTTACCCCGAAACACAACATAATTGTAGATGTTGTAAAAAATCATAATCGGGAGCAGAATGCCCATAAACACAATCATAAATACCAGGGCGCTGGGCGAAGCTGCGGCTTGATAAATCGTGATTTGCGAGGGAATAATGTAGGGAAAAACAATCAATCCCAAGCCGATGAAAGTCAGCAAAAAAATTAGAATCGTCCAGATAAACGGCGTTCGTTCTTCTTTGCTGGCGAGACTTTTCAGCAGCAGTCCCACCAACAGCACTCCCAACAAAGGAATCGTGGCAAAGACATAAACTAGCGGTTTCTCGAACAACCTGGCTCTAGCACTATCGTAAAAAATCGGAGTGGCGATCGTAATTAAAATCGCTCCGATTAAAGTTGTCACGGCTGCAATTTTAGCCGTGCGATAGTGATTTGTTTGCAGTTCGCCCTCCGTTTTCATAATTAGATAGGTTGAACCGATCAAAACATAGCCTTGAATCAGCGTCAAAGCAACCAAGATCGATCGCCAATCCAGCCAATCCCAAGTAGAACCTACAAAATGACCGGCTTCATCAACCGCAATGCCTTCGAGCACCGCACCGAGGGCAAATCCTTGAGCTAAAGCTGCTAAAAAACTGCCAGCACCAAAGGCATAATTCCAGAGTAATTTGCGCTTAGAATGCTCGCGAAATTCAAAGGCTACAGCCCGAAATATCAAACCAAAAAGCATCATGCAAATCGGTATGTACAGCGCTGTCAAAATCGTACCGTAAGCGAGGGGAAATGCGCCAAATAAAGCGCCACCCATTAAAACCAGCCACGTTTCGTTCGCGTCCCAAACGTTGCCCAAACTCGTCATTAAAATGCCCCTGCGTTCCTCATCGGAAGCAGTGAGAGACAGAATGCCTACTCCTAAGTCAAAACCGTCTAGCATGACGTAAAGCAATAGGAATAAAGCCAAAATTACAAACCAAACTTGCGGGAGAAAATGCTCCAAAGCTTGCATACAATCTCCTATTGTTGTGCTTCTACGGGACGTTGATCGGGAAGGTGTTCTCCGGGTTGACTTTCGATTGCAGGTTCATTGTCTAAACCTGGCACAGGAAGACTTAAATTAGGCCCTTGGCGGATAATTCGGCTGCCAAAATACAAGGCACAAACAAACAAAAAGCTGTAAACAACGGCAAAGAAACTGAGAGAAGTTAAAACATTGCTGGCGGGGATGTTTGACACCGCGTCAGCAGTGCGAATTTGCCCGTATAAAGCCCACGGTTGTCTGCCGACACAGCGGACAATCCAACCCGATTCTACAGCAATATATCCCAGGGGAGCAGCTAATACCCAAGCGCGCATCAGCCAAGGTTGACTGCTAATATTTTCAGGAGAAAGTGTGCCTCGCATCCACTGAATTATACTGAATAGCATCAGTCCTAAAAAGAAGAATCCAATCCCGGACATGATGCGAAAACAATAGTAGATTAAACCCACCATTCGCGGTCTATCTTCTGGCTTCCATTCCTTCAATCCGAGTACGGGTTCGGAGAGTTTTTGTTTGAATTCCAGAACGTATCCTAAGCCATTGGGCACGCTAATTTCCCAGTCATTTTTTTGGGCTTTTTCATTAGGCAAAGCTAGCAAAGTCCAATCGGCTGACTCTCCCGCTGGTGAGGTTTCCCACTTAGCTTCGATTGCTGCTAATTTAGTGGGTTGATAGTGATAAACTTGTTCGGCGCTCAAATGTCCGATGTATATTTGCAAAGGTGCAACGGCGATTGCTGTTGCTATGGCAATTTTTAAAGACTTGGAAAAAAACGCTTGGTTGCGCTTATTGAGAATGTACCAAGCGCTAATGCCGCCAATGACAAACAGCGAAGTTTCTAAGGTCGCAAAAAACATATGGAGTATGCTGTTTAATGCGAACGGGTTCATAATTGCTTGAAAGTAATCGCTGACAATAAACTTGCCATTGACCATTTCTCCACCCGCAGGAGTTTGCAGCCAAGAGTTAGCGACTAAAATCCAGACTGTGGATAGGTTAGCGCCGAAGGCTACCATGATTGTAGCGAAATAATGGACGATCGGGTGAACGCGCTCCCAACCAAACAGCATAATGCCTAAAAAGCCGGCTTCTAGCATAAATGCCATGGAAGCTTCAAATCCCAAAATGCTGCCAAAAAAGTCACCAACTGCTTCAGAAAATGGTGCCCAATTCGTGCCAAATTGAAATTCCATGGGAATTCCTGAAGCTACTCCAATACCGAAGTTGAGGACGTATAGTTTAGACCAAAACCGAGCGTGATGGTAGTAGTCGGGATTGCGAGTTTTCAGCCACATTCCTTCAACAATTACCAGATAAATCCCCATTCCAGTAGTCAGAACTGGCCACAGCATATGGAATATGGCGGTTAGGGCAAATTGCATCCGCGATAGCGCCACGGTGTTAGATAAGATATCCATCGTTATATCCTTTGCTCAGTTCAAAAGAGGTTAGCTTGCACAAATTCCATAATGGACATTGACAAGGTAACGCAGAAATTTACTTAGTGCAGAATGAACCGACTTATCTTTATTAAAAATTAAGATTTGCAGTTTGAAGGAAGAAGGAAAGCGCAAAATTAAGGGTTTCAGCAATGAATCACGTCATAACCCTCTTGGGAGTTGCTATAATAGTAATTTAACAAAATTATGGCTAGGGTGCCCATATCCACTTCAAATAGAAAACTTGCTTTCAATCTTCCTCTTGTTTCCTGTCTTTGTGGTATTGGCGATTAATTAATATAAAAATTCTCGATCAGTCATTAAAATCTAAAATCTAAAATGGTATTACCTAACCGTGACCGTGTAACTCAGTTTAAACGGTTGAAAATTAGCTTTATTTTTCGCTATTCCGCTCAATTCAAGTTCGTAAAAGCCAACCTTCGGAAATACGATATCTGCTCCTGGCATTCCTTGATATTTCTCCGCAGATACGGCTTTTAAAGGCGGCTGCATCAGTGGCTTATCCGCTTCTTTGCGTTCTTTCGGATAAACCGCTAATTTGCAATTGCACTGCTCTAAAGGGATAATTTGACCGCCCCTGCGAGTCAGTGCAAACCAGACTCTGGAAGGCTGTCCGGCGCGGGGGTTGTGGTTCGGCTCTAGGTGAAAGGTAGCGGCGACATCTCCGGAGACTTCGACTTCGTGCGCCAAAACAGAAATCGAGTTTAACTGCGGCGCATTGGGAATTGTTGCTTCAATTAGCAATCCCAAAAAAACTAACAATCCTAAACTTTTACTTTTGTTTGACAGGCGAAACATAGAACTTCTCCAGTGATAAAATTGACCAAAACAAGCGCGATCGCACAAACATAACTAACACCGCAACCACGGCTAACACGGCTGTCAGCAGTTGATTGTGCAACTTCCATTCAAAGCCGCCGAGATAGTGGGAACCGATGAGTGCCGCGTGTACAGCGCACAGCAAGAAAGCTGGAACGCTTAACAGGTGAAGCATTCGCCACAGCTTGCCTAAATAATTTTGAATGCGATCGACACTTGTAACCGCCGCCGGCAACATCAACAGCAGCGCCGTCATCCCAGCCGCCATTCCCAACTGGTGCTGTGGCAACATAAAAGATAGCGCGTCAAAATTCCACTTCAGCGTATGATCCAGCATATGAAACGTGTGGGCGACTGCTAGGACAAACGCGCCCACACCCAAGGCGCGGCGGTAGCGCAGCAGTTGCGGCAAAAACTTGCTAACCGGACGCGCCAACAGTGCTAGCATCAAGCACAGCAGCGCTGCGTGGCCGGTAAAATCGACCATTTCATCGGTTCGCAGCAAGGTAAGAATCCCGATCGCCACCGTCACCCACCCACCCGCACGAAACAGTTGACTGCGCTTGTCCGCACTCAATCTGCCAGCAAAAAAACTCACTCCCAGCATAGTTGGCAGTGTGCCGAGTCCAAAAGCCAGCATCGTCGCCGCACCCAAAACCTGGTTTCCGGTTTCCGCCGCCTTAATCTGCGCCGCGTAGAGGAAACCGCAGGGAATCAAACCCCAAAGCAAACCCAAAGCAACCGGCACCCACCAGCTTTTTTGTGCCGAAAGCTTGCTCATTGCTTGTCCGACTTGATCGTGCGACATTGGGTGCAGCAGCGGCAATTGCGGCAGCAAACCCGGTTGAATTTGCACTACTCCGAACCAAATCAGCATCGTGCCCGTCAGAAGTGCGATCGCCCGCCGCAATTCGCTACCCGTACCTGCCAAAAGTCCGCCAGCAATTAACACCGAACCCAGCCCGCCAATTGCAGCACCAACCAAAGCGTAAGCAGCAATTCTCCCCAAATTTAGCAGCAAATGAAAGCGGAAAGCAGCTAATTTATCGTTGCCGGAATTAGAAAGAGAAAACGCCATTGTCAGCGGGCCGCACATCCCCGCGCAGTGACCGAAACTGCCGAGAAATCCCAAAGTTGTCATTAGCAGCAGGTCTAGCATCTTGAGTCATGCGATTTTAGATTTTAGATTTTAGATTTTAGATTTTAGATTTGTTTTTACTGCTTACCTATTACCTATTACCCAAGGCCTAATGCCCCATCCTTCCGCTTCGCTCCGCCCAACTACCCATTTTGAATGCCCATCGCTAAAATTCCCAAAATTTTATCAACCTGATTCAAAAAATACTCCAATAAATCTATTTGAACTGATTGCCCTTCCAGCATTAAAAACTTCCAAATTTCTCCCGTTGTCACAACCCCATAAATCCTCGATACCTGATTTCCCTCCCGTTCGTTAAACAGTTGAGCTCCATACATTTCCGCTACGCACTGACCCAACCCAGCATTAATATTTTCCTTTTTAGCCTCAACGATTAAAATCGCCGGCGCGCTAACAATCAGGAACTCTACCGATCGACTGATCAGAAAATCGCAACTGCCGTTTAATCCCAAGTCGCTGTCAACCGTAAAATCGACTCCCGAAAACAAACTAATGCGATCGGGAAACTGTTTGGTAAGTTCCAGTAAAATCGGCGTAATAATCATTTCTGAGCGTGATTTTTCCGTATTACTCGCCAGAGCAAAAGGAACATTATAAGCTAAAGTTTCTGTTAAATGATTGCTGCATTCTAAAGCAGGTACGGTCGAAAACAAATCTTGCCTCGGCGAAATCGTTAAATTCAAAGTTTTTTTGACGCTTGCCAAACTAAAATCGCTGTAAGCCATACATTTTACCCTTGAGTTTTTACTTTATTAGGACTTACGCAACTGACACATATACTATGGTGCGTCTGAGGTCTAAACCATTAATAATGGCCCTCTAACGAAAGCCTGACGCTCCCTACAAGTCTAATAACTAATGACTAATAACTACTTTTGTTCTGGATGGGTCGCCGCCGGCGAAGCTGCACCCATTTGATTAATAGCAGCAATTAGCTGATAAAGCCGCCCAAAATCCCGCTGGTTGAAATGCAAAGTCAGGCGCGGCAGATCGAAAGTTGCATCTCCTATTTCCGGTTCCAAAGCTTGACTTTTTTCAATTTTTCCGGTGACCACAATATCGCTAAAATCAGTATTTAGCCGATCAACATTCTCCTCAGAAAGCTGTGTTTTTAAGCGAATTACCAATTTTTCGCGCACGTAGCGGCAGGAGTGATAAACCAGATAAAAACTGCCGATCGCCTCGCAAGCGACATTTACATCGTCAGTAATCGTATACAGGCTGCGATCGTCGGCTGAAATCAAACCCCGGCCCCGCAATTGTTTTTGCACAAAAATATTCCAATCGTGCCAATAATCTCCTCCCGGTCGATCGATCAATACCACAGGAGCCGGCCCGAACTTGCCAGTTTGAGTCAAAGTCAGACACTCAAAAGCCTCGTCGAGAGTGCCGAAACCGCCCGGAAACAGAGCTAAAGCATCGCTCTCCCGGAGAAAAAATAATTTGCGAGTGAAAAAATATTTAAAATTGAGCAATTTGGGATCGCCGGCAATAAAAGGATTAGAACTCTGCTCGAAAGGTAACTGAATGTTCAGCCCAAAAGAACGTTCAGCAGTCGCCCCCTCGTTCCCCGCCTGCATAATTCCCCCACCGCCGCCAGTAATCACCATAAACCCCTGCTGGGCCATCGCCCGCGCAAAGTCTCTGGCCATCAAATATTCCGCCGATTGCGGTGACACCCTCGCCGAACCAAAAATCACAATTTTGCGAACGTGGCGGTAAGGATAAAACAGCTCAAAAGCGCTCTCCATATCTCGGAGCGACGCAGCAATAATCTTCAAGTCTAGGCGATCGAGATCCTCTCGGGCCATTTGCACTATAGTAGAGAGCGATCGTTCGATCCACTCAGAGTGCTTCAACCTTGGCAAGCGATCGAGCAAATCCATCACTTCAGCTTGGAGGGACTCAAAACCTTGACCAGACCCAGAACGAATCATGAATTTTTCCGAAACGATAACAAATTGTCGCTACTAAAAATTAAGGGGCAAGCTAAATTTAGAAGCTAATAGCGACCAGCAAATTGCCCTGCTGGCAACTAATAACTTTTCCAGTAGCTTTGCCCCAGTTCTGAAGCGAGTTAGCTGTCGCGGCCCAAAAAGAACAGCGCGAAACCGCTCGTAGTTCAGTTAAATGTACTTTTCCAGAGTGTTGGCCAAAGTAGTTTTCGGAACTGCCCCAACCACCATATCCACACGTTGACCACCCTTAAATATCATCAGCGTCGGAATGCTGCGGATACCGTATTGGCTGGCCACGTTAGGATTCTCGTCGGTATTAACTTTTACTACCTTGACCTGCCCTTCATATTGCTGGGCAATTTCGTCTACGACGGGCGCCACCATCCGACAGGGCCCGCACCAGGGAGCCCAAAAATCCACTAGAACTGGAACTTCGCTATCGAGCACTTCCTGCTTAAAGGTAGAGTCGGTTACTTGCGCGGCTGCTGACATCCCTAGCCATCCTTGTAAATACTATTTCTCGGATAACAAGTCTAGCAAAAAGTGTAACCACTTGCGTCAACGATTTTAAGAGAAGGCTTATGAAGGAAGAAGGAAGACGGTAGAAGCAAGAGGGAAGACGGTAGGAGGAAGAAGGCACAAGGTTTCTGAAGGAACAAGGCACTTATGTTTCCGAAGGCACTTATGTTTCCGAAGGCAGAATGGACTTATGTAGAAGAAAAATTCTCCCACTCCCAGACTCTCCCACTCTCCCACTCTGGGCCTCTCCGGAGCTACAAGCCTCAGTTCTGTATCTAGTAAGCAAGAGCGAAGATTTCCGGCAAAAAAGGAACCGCCCGAACAGTAGTCCGGGCGGAGTGTGGTGTGAGGAGTGAACGGAAACATTCGTCTCCGCTTCTTATATTGTGACATCTCCTTCTGGATAATTCCACAATATTCTGTAAATTTCGAGACTCTTGAACAAATTTTGTCAAGGTATGCTGGTATTTGATCGGTAAATCTACTTACCCATGCCCAACTGTTGAGCTTTTTGATAGACTTTACCCTCAGTCAGCAGAGAAGGAGCAATTACCACTTCCACTTGCTGCATCTCCTTAATATCCTTAGCGCCCAAGGTACCCATGCTAGTTTTCAGAGCTCCGAGCAAGTTGTGGGTACCGTCATCTAGCAGCGCAGGCCCGCGCAAAATTTGCTCCACAGTCCCCGTAGTCCCCACGCGAATGCGAGTGCCGCGCGGCAAAACCGGGCTGGGAGTGGCCATTCCCCAGTGAAAGCCGCGGCCGGGAGCTTCGGCGGCCCTGGCAAAGGGCGAACCAATCATCACTCCATCGGCACCGCAGGCAATGCACTTGCAGATATCGCCGCCAGTAATTAAACCGCCGTCAGCAATCACCGACACGTATTTGCCAGTTTCGCGATAGTAGTCGTCCCGCGCGGCGGCGCAGTCTGCGACCGCTGTGGCTTGGGGAACGCCGACACCCAATACGCCCCGAGACGTGCAAGCAGCCCCCGGCCCAATGCCCACGAGAATGCCTGCGGCGCCGGTTTTCATTAAATTCAGGGCGACTTCGTAGGTGACGCAGTTGCCCAAAATTACTGGTATCGGCATCTCTTGACAGAATTGTGTCAAATCTAAAGATGAGATTGATTCAGGGGAAAGGAAAGCTGTCGAGACTACAGTTGCTTGCACAAAAAATATATCGGCTCCAGATTCAGCAACCGTCCGGCCGTATTTGCTCGCGCCGGCTGGTGTACCGCTGACGGCGGCAATCCCTCCTCCAGCTTTAATTTCTTTAATTCTCAGGTCGATTAATTCTGGCTTGATGGGTTCGGCATAGAGTTGCTGCATCAGGGAAACAAATTCGTGGTTCCCGACACTGGCGATGCGCTCTAATATTGGCTGGGGGTCGGCATAGCGGGTTTGAATTCCTTCTAGGTTGAGCACGCCCAGTGCTCCCAATTCCGACAGCAAAATGGCCATGCGGACATCGACTACTCCATCCATGGCGCTGGCGATGATCGGGATTTCTCGATCGATCCCACCAATCTGCCACTTGGTATCTGCCAAACTCGGGTCGAGGGTGCGCTGTCCTGGTACGAGCGCAATTTCATCTATGCCGTAAGCTCGGCGAGCACTTTTGCCCCGCCCAATTTCAATATTCACGCTGTTTCACTTCCACAATGTATTTAAATTAGAGTAACAAAAAGTTAGCCCGCCGGAGTTTAGCTATCGCACGGCTGTCTTTCAAAAAAACTCGGCACTGATTCTGATTGTATTCTGATTATATGAAATCGAAGGGGATACTTTTCCTCAGCAACGGCCACGGGGAAGACGCGATTAACTGTCAAATTCTCAAAGCTTTGAGAGTATCTGGCGCGGATGTTGATGTTTCGGCAATGCCGATTGTAGGTGACGGGGCTGCTTACCGCCGATCGACCGTGCCAATTATTGGGCCCACCAGTCAAATGCCGTCTGGGGGAGTTTTTTACATGAATCCCCTGTTTTTCCTCAAAGATATTGGGGCAGGGCTAATTGCTTTGACTTGGCAGCAATTGCAGGCTGTTTGGAGGCATTCGCGCCACTGCGATTTGGTGGTGGCGACTGGGGATATTGTCGCGGCGGCGATCGCCCATGCCAGCAACCGCCCCTATATAATTTTTCTATCGGCCCATTCTAGTTATTACGAAGGGCGAGTCGATTTGGGTTTAATCTTGTGGCAGTTGCTTTGCTCAGAGAAATGTCTGGCGGTTTTTACTAGAGATGCTTTGACTGCTGCTGACTTAAATCGACAGGGTTTAAAGAAAGCTCAGTTTGTCGGCAATCCTGTCATGGACAACCTCAATTCTACGGGCAAAGATTTGCAGTTAATTCCCGGAGTTCGGACGATCGCCCTTCTTCCCGGTTCTCGCCTCCCGGAAGCCACTAACAACCTCGTTTTGCTCCTGGATCTGGTTAAAGAAATTGCTAGTAACTCTACTTTACTGGTGCAGTTTCGGGCAGCTTTAGTTCCGGCTTTGATACCTCAATTAGATGATATTGCGGCGCGCTCTGGATGGCAACACCGATCGGGCAAGCTCATTTTTCCAGCAATCAAACGGTCTTTTCGCGAACAAAAATTAGAACTAGAAGTAATTTCCTCAGCCGATGCTTTCGCCGATATTTTGCAGCAGTCTAGTTTAGTAATTGGGATGACTGGAACTGCTGTCGAACAAGCTGTGGGCTTGGGAAAACCTGTAATTGCAGTACCGGGAAACGGCCCTGCATTTACCTATCGGTTTGCGGAGGCTCAAAATCGGCTTTTAGGTGATACGGTGCAGGTTCTTGGCACACAACCTGTGAATTGTGATATTATCAAGGAAGCTGCTTTGGCAGTCGAGCGCACTTTGCAAGATGATAAATATTTAGCCAGTTGCATTCACAATGGTTTAGAAAGAATGGGGCGATCGGGCGGCAGCATAAAAATTGCTAATTACGTGGCAAACTATCTGGGTTATTGATTGTGGTAGGGTGCGTCAGGTTTGAAATTTTCAAGCGCCACAAAAAGTCTAATTCTGACGCACCATTTATTTCCTGGTGCGTCAGTATGAGATTGTTGATTGATCGCAAAAATAATTGTGGCTGACGCACCCTACTGCTATTTCAACAGCTCAGAAACAGTTTTAAACTCGTAACCTTTCGACTGCAAATCCTTGACAATCATCTCGGTTGCTGCTACGGTTTTCGAGCGATCGCCCCCGCCGTCGTGCATCACCACAATCGAACCCGATCGCACATTTGCAATCACCCGCTTTGCGATATCTTCTACGGTGTGTGTTTTTTCATAATCTTGAGAATCCACATCCCACATTATCAGTTTTTTGTGCATTTGGGATACCAAATAAGACAAAACTACAAATCGCCTACCCCAAGGTGGCCGAAAACTAATACTGTCTTGCTTAACCCCAACTTCCTGCAAAAGTTTGTCCGTTTTTTCAATCTCAGACACCAAAACTTCCCGGGGTTTAAACATCATATCTTTGTGAGAGTAGGAATGGTTTGCCAACTCATCTCCCCTCGCGATAATCATTTTCACGATTTCTGGATGTTTCTCAATATTGCGGCCGATTTCAAAAAAAGTGGCTTTAACTTTATAGCGGTCTAAGATATCTAAAAGCTGATTTGTGTAGGGAGGATAGGGCCCGTCGTCGTAGGTGAGGGCAACAACTTTAACTTCGGTATCGGCACGGTTGATGCCGAAATAATTGTGAAATTTAGTAACTTTAATCAACAGTGATACTCCGAAAAATAACGCTATTGTAAAAAGCAGAAACTTTTGTAATTTTTTACCGATTCGCATAGCTGCACGCACTCGATCGAAAATGAAAGTGGATTGTTGTCAGATTACCACAATTGGGGAGCTGAATCCTTAAGCTATTTTATTATTATTAATAATCGTCCATTCCGAGATTTTTCAGTTTTGGCGATCCTACAGTAGCTAGAGGCTGCGATCGCCATTGCCGTTGTACGCCCGATCGGGCGTACTTGCGTAAGTCATATTGAAATTAACAGAGGTGAGGAGTGCGATCGCGCGCTTGAAGAGAAATGTATCGAAATAGGAACGCGATCGCAACTTTATTTTTTCTACCCTCCGATAACTCCCCACCTACAGATCGTTTCTCAACTACGCTTCAACTATCAGAGTAATGTTTTCAAGTCTCACGACGCGAACAACTTCACCGGGTTGCAAAGTTATTTCTCGAACGCACTTGGCAGGCCACCAACTGCTTTGAAATCGCACACTGCCGGACTGATTGGGTTTAATTTCTTCTTCAACGATCGCTCTTTCTAAATGGCTGACAGTCATGATTACTTTCTCCTGCTTCTAGGTTGGCCTGAACTTTGGGATGCTATAAACCTATAGCTCGACTCCCTAACCCATTGATTTATAACGACGCTTCAACTATTAAAGTAATATTGTCAATTCCGACTACGCGAACCACGTCACCGGGTTCAAAAGTCAGGTCTCCATCGCACTTCGCCGGCCACCAACTGTTTTGGAAACGAACGCGACCGGGCTCATTAGGTCGAATTTCTTCATCCACGATCGCTTTTTCGGAATTGTCAAAATTCATGATTGCTTACTCCCGATTGTAGATTTGCCTTAACTTTCAGAATTGATCGCAAACGACGCTGCAACAATCAAAGTAATATTTTCAATTCCCACGACGCGAACTACCTCACCAGGTTCAAAAGTCATGTCTCGATCGCACTTCGCCGGCCACCAACTGTTTTGGAAACGAACGCGGCCGCATTCTTGAGGGCGAATTTGTTCATCTACGATCGCTGTTTCAACATCGTTAATAGACATAGCTGCTTGCTCCAAAATATAAACTCGACTCAATAGGCGTGTAAGTTAGAAGCTTGTCTGTCAACTTCCCCTCCACACTCAACAGTATCCCCGGCCAACCTCGGCCGTGTCAGTCGGGAAAAGTCTATACAAGTCCACTGTTTGAGCGTGTAAGCGAGTCGGAAAAAGTCTGTTAAAGTTGTGTCAGATGGGTAACGCTAAACCTGGTGACTCAATGGAAGCCGATCGTGCACTGGATTTTACTAATTCGTTACTTGTGGCTCGAAACCTGAAAACTCTCGACAACCTTGACAGCGCTATCTTTCGCGAAGCTTGGATGGGAGTGCAAGGCAGGACGTACCAACAGGTTGCAGATAGTGAAGGGTATGGAGTAGGGACTGTTAAGGATGCTGCCTCTAATTTGTGGAAGCGGCTTTCAGCGCTGTTTGGAGAAGGAGAAAAAGTAAAAAGAGACAACCTTCAAGCGGTTGTAGAGCGGTATTGGCGCAGCTACTCGAAACTTGAACCGCAGTCGGGACAAACTGTTCCGGCCCAAGTATCTCCTGGACTTGATGCGGATTTGGAAATCGAAAACCCGAATTTTTTGGGCCGGTTCGGGGCGATCGAAGATCTCAATACTCTTGTCGCCCAAGGTGCAAAAGTGATTGTCATCCAAAGTGCCGGCGGTATCGGCAAAACAACTTTGGCCAGACAGTATCTCAAATCTCAAGGGTTCGATCGAGTAATTGAACTGTTGATGGCAAAAGAGACAGAAAACATCACAGCTTTGGAAAGCGCGATCGAAGAATGGCTCAAGCAAGACTTTCAGGAAGAACCCGGCCCAGACTTTGGCGTCACCTTGGGGCGGCTCAAGCGGCAGCTTCAGACTCACAAAGTCGGCGTATTGATTGACAATTTGGAAGCCGCACTCGACGGACAAGGTAAGTTTATTGAACCGCATCGGCTTTACGTGGAACTGTTGCGAGTTTTGGCAGACGCAGCAGTGCAGTCGGTAACGCTGATTACCAGTCGCGATCGACTGTGCGATTCTGATGTCACCGTCGAACACTACCTGCTTCCGGGATTGGAAGTTGAAGTTTGGTGGCAGTTTTTTAGCTGCCGCAACATCAACATAGATGATGTCGCCCTCAAGGAAATGCACAAAGTTTACGGCGGCAATGCCAAAGCAATGGGCATTATTTGCGGCACGATCCGAGAAGATTTTGACGGAGATATGGCGGCTTACTGGCTGGAAAACAGCGACCATCCCCTCGTTGAAACAGACTTAAAAAATTTAGTTACCAGTCAATTTAACCGCCTCCTCGAACTCGATCCTGAAGCCTATCAACTCCTCTGTCGCTTGGGCTGTTATCGGTATCAAGACGTGCCGACAGTCCCTACTGACGGACTTTTGTGTTTGCTGTGGGACGTGCCCGAAGCCGGACGCCGACAAATCATTAAATCGCTGTTGCACCGATCGCTAGTCGAGTCTCAGAAGGGCGAATACTGGCTGCATCCAGCAATTCGGGAAGAAGCGGTCGATCGCCTCTCGCCCGGAGACTGGGAAACTGCAAACCGCAAAGCAGCCGAGTTCTGGACAGAGAGTGTCGAGATTATTGAAACTGTAGAAGATGCGCTGAAAGCTTTTGAAGCTTACTATCATTATGTGGCAATTAGCTGTTTCGAGCAGGCCGCTAGCGTCATCCTCAAAAAAATAAATATCCAGTTTGCAAAAGATTACAAGCTCGGTCAAGCGCTCTACAAATTAGGTTTCTTGCAGCCAATAATTTCAGCAACTACTCGCATCGTCAACAATGTAACTTCTGACTATTATTTGAGCGGTCTTTACAGTATTTTAGGCGTTTGTTACCGGATATTAGGCGAGATAAATCAAGCCATAGAATGCCACCAAATATCGGAAATAAAAGCAACTAAGTCTTTGCAAATTATAGCGAAAAGCAGCGAACCGGAAAATGACAAACAAGCTAATCTAGAATTCTGGAAAGTTAACGCTGCAATTAATATAGGTTTTTGTAAAATAGAAATGCGGGAATTAGAATCAGCTATGGAGATATTTGTCAAGCTGAAAAATTCGCGGGACGAAATCGGGATTAATAGCTATTCGCTCAATGTCGGGTTAGCTTTCCTCAACTCCTGTATCGGAGCCAAAAAAGAGGCGGAAGAACTCGCCGAAAAACTGTATGCCGATCGGGAAAACAGTCAGTTGGTGGGTACGGGATACAAGTTAGTTTTTCTCGCCGCCACCTATCAAAACCTGGGAGAGACAGATAAAGCTTTGAGCTTGTACCGCCAAGCGATCGCCCAAGCCGATCAAAACCAGTACAGCACCATCAAAGCCAAATCTCTCAGCGGTATAGCAGCGCTGTACCGAGAACGGGGAGAATTAGACCAAGCCCTACAGCACCATGCAGAAGCAATAGAAATACTCGATCAAGCTACCGCCAAATTAGACCGAGCCGAAGCTTGCTATCAACTAGCACTAACAGAACAAAAACTTGGTAACATTGAGAAAAGTCAAGAAAATTTTGAGCGCGCCCTTCAACTGTTCAGCGAAATGGACGCTAGCAAACAAGTAGAAAAAGTACAGTTAGCCGCGACAAAAAAAACAGAAAAAATACCTAATTAATCGAGCAAAAAATCAGAAAATAGATACAATAAACGAAAGAACAACCATAAACTTTGTAGATATGAAACTAAAACGATTGGGACACGTAGCCGTCTGCGTGCAAGACATAGAGAAGTCTGCTGAATTTTACCGCAACTTGGGTATGGAGTTAGTCTGGAAAGATGCAGACTGGGCTTATTTGAAAGCAGGAGAGGACGGATTGGCGCTGTTGAGTCCGAGTTACGACCAAGCAGGGGCGCATTTTGGGTTTGTATTTGAC
This sequence comes from Microcoleus sp. S13_C5, assembly GCF_036700845.1. NCBI lineage: Bacteria > Bacillati > Cyanobacteriota > Cyanophyceae > Oscillatoriales > Microcoleaceae > Microcoleus > Microcoleus sp. S13_C5. Next base: position 30,099 of record NZ_JAUBPR010000011.1, on the reverse strand, counting down.
GATCGTACCGAAATGGAATCCGCCTACGAACAACTCAAAGCCGATGGTGTTTCCGTCACCCACATTCACGAACACCGCGACGGTACTGCATCCTTCTACGGCAGAGATCCAGATGGGAACGGCTTCGAGTATCTTTACGAACCAGCCTGACTATTTTCGGACTTGCGGATCGCGAGCGGGCTAAATCCGCGTAAGGTGCGCCAGGCCGCGCACGCTACAGATTAGTGTGTCGGCCCACTCCTAACCGATTGCTGACGGCCCGGAACCTCGCTGCAACTCCCCGAATAATGTGAGGTACTCACACCGACGCTTCTACCTTAAGGTGCAGGCTGTGAATCAGAAATATATCCACAAGTTCCGAAAATCAGCTCGATAATCTAAAATCTAAAATCTAAAATCTAAAATCCTCATGTTGCAGAGAATACAAGTCAGAAACCGCTGGAAATCCATCTTCAAACCCTGGGAAGAAGCAGACCCTTGGCTGTTCGCCGCTTGCATCGCCCTCACCATCTTCGGGGGAATCATGATCCGCAGCGTCGAAATCAACCAGGGGCTGATCGACTGGTGGCGACACTGGGTAACTGGGGCAGTCGGTTTGTTCCTCGCCATCATCATTTCCCGCTGCCGCTACCAAATACTGCTTGAGTGGAAATGGCCGATTTACATATTAATCAATTTGTCCCTGATCGCAGTGCGTTTTATCGGTACTACAGGGCTCGGTGCCCAGCGGTGGATCAACATCGGCGGCTTTTACCTGCAACCGTCAGAATTTGCCAAAGTAGGCATGATTGTCACTTTAGCAGCTCTCCTGCACGACAAGACTGTCCCCACGGTGGGTAATATGTTGAGGATGCTGGCGATTATGGCTGTACCCTGGGGATTGATATTTGCCGAACCAAATTTAGGTACTTCCTTGGTGTTTGGCGCAATCACAATGGGGATGTTTTACTGGGGTAATGTCAATCCCGGCTGGCTAATATTGCTATTCTCTCCTCTACTGTCAGTTCTCTTCAATAACCTGTCTACACCGATTTGGATAGCCTGGGTAGTTGTTGCGGGTATTATCGCTTGGCGAACCCTGCCTTGGCCCTGGTTAGGGACTTTCGGTACTGTGTTGGTGAACGTTGTTTCTGGACACCTGGGACATATTTTTTGGAATGTGCTCAAGGATTATCAAAAAATGCGCCTGACAGGGTTTTTAAACCCGGAGAAAGACCCTTTAGGCAGCGGATATCACTTGATTCAATCTCGGATTGCTATTGGGGCTGGGGAACTAAAAGGCAGGGGTTTGTTTCACGGAACGCAAACTCAGCTTAACTTTATTCCCGAACAGCATACGGACTTTATCTTTTCCGCTATTGGCGAAGAATTGGGGTTTATTGGCTGCATTTGCGTGCTATTGGTGTTCTGGATAATGTGTTTCCGGTTGGTGACGATCGCTCAAACTGCTAACGATAATTTTGGTTCTTTGCTGGCGATCGGCATACTGTCAATGTTGATTTTTCAGGTGTTCGTAAATATTGGGATGAACATTGGCTTGGCTCCGGTTACGGGTATTCCCCTGCCTTTCCTAAGTTACGGGAATGCGTCGCTGCTGAGTAATTTTCTCGGCCTGGGGCTGGTGGAGGCGGTGGCAAGCCAGCGACAGCGCAAGAAGCGTTGGAATTAGGTCATTGGTAATTGCTTCTGGGAATGCGATCGCCCTTTTGATTTCTTTCGAGAAATTCTGCGGGCGATCGCATTTTTTTTTGCTCGGCCTAGGCGCATCTAAATTTTACGGTTCCTGAGCGGAGCCTTTAGGACACTTAAGTTTGATAAAATTCTTGTGGGGTGCGCGCGAGAACCCGCCCCCAAATCAAATTTAGATGCCCAACACCTTAAGTACATCAACTTAATTCAACCACTCCTGACGCAAACAATAAATGCTTTTGTGCGCTAGGGGTAAGCCACACTCTCTGCCATGGACGCCCTACTGAGGACGTTATCAATGCCTGAAACCATTGCTATTATTACTTTTTTTTCTTCCTTCCTTCTTCCTTCTTCCTTTCTTCTTCCTCCTTCCTTCTTCCTGACATCCGTTACATCCGTTACATCCGTTAGAGAATCCGTTGCCGAACTTCCTTCTTCATGACATCCGTTAGAGAATCCGTTGCCGAACTTCCTTCGCATCTGATTACTCGTTCATATTCTTGTACGTAGCAACAGCCGAAGGGGAACTCCGGTTTAAATAACGGAATATCCAATACTTAAATACCGTATCCAAGATCACTGGAAACGTTGCAATGAACAAAAATATGAACTGCCTATTTTCTGGCAGTCCCAAATGCCTCGATATACCTTCGAGAACTACTTCCCAACCATGAGGCGAGTGGAATCCGACAAACACATCTGTAAACAAAATAATTACGAAAGCTTTCGCACTGTCGCTGAGGCCGTAAATCACATCGTCCATGAAAGACTTTAAAATCTCAATCTCTTTCTTGTTAGTGACGATGATCGCGACAAAGGCTATGCAGGAAATCAAATCGGCAAAAATATTTTTAATAGCTCCACCACTTTCACCACGGTATTCCTCCGCTAGCTCAACTGCTTTCTCTGCCATCATCTTTTCCGTTTCCTCTAAAGAAAGCGACGGAGCAGTGCCTATTAACCTTTCAAATTTGAGGTGTTGCTCAAATCTCTCCAGTTCTTGGAATGCTTCTTCTTCCAGGTTAACATTTAGGAAAACTGGGGCATTTTCTCGACCTCTAAAATGGTCAACTACCGGTCCGACTAGAAAGTTTTTGGAAATTTGATTCGTCAACAGCGGAACTAAAATCAAAAGCAAAATGAATCTCAGAGAAATAATTGTTTTTACTTTGGAATTGCGGAAATTCTTAACTACTTCTTTTTCCGCTTCCGGGTCTAAATCTTTAGTAATTCGATTCAAAGTTCCCAAAAGCGATCGCGGTAATAAATTCACTTCTTCATAATTAGTGTCAACCTCACCATCGTGAATTTGAACCGAATTAGCTGAACCTTTATTTTTGGGGTCAGGTGGAGAGCTGCTATTTGTTGTAGATTTTGCCTGCAGATTTACTGAACTGACAACCGGAACAATGGCCGTTGATCTACTATTATTAATATACTTGTCGATGACTCCATCAATAAACTCTAGCTTCTCAAATACAAGGGAGGCTCTATCTTTATTGTTGAGATCTAATCCGTGCTGGTGACGGTCAGCGTTGTGCCCCGTTTTCGGTTTGGCCCCCACTCGCTCCGGCAGTTCCAAAAAAGAACGGCTAGCATTAAACTCAACCATTCTGGTTTGGATGACCTTGAGGTATTTTTGCAGTTCGGATTTAAAGTAAGACAGGGTGCTTTGTCCGTAATCTCCCGATCGCTCAGAGATTCCTTGGCCCCCAAAATGCTCGTCTTCGATAGCCTTAATTGCTAACGCAGCATCGTAGGCCTGTTCTAGGGCCCTCTCAGGCGTTTCTCGATACCATTGGTTAGCGCTGTAGAGATATTTTACAATCCTGTTCCACAAAGAAGTATTCATAGCTAAAGCTGGTTAGTTGGCTGTAGACATTAGTGATTAAACTATTCACGGTATGGTAACAAATTTACCTAAATTGAGAACTGCCACCGAGGATTCAATTTGGATTGTCGGATCTGCCTGCAGTGGCAAAACCACTCGTTTAGTCGAGCAGTTCTGCATTTGGAGCAAAACTGTCAAGCCCCTGCCCACAACAGTTTCAGGGCGATCGAGTTCCGGGCGGCGGCGGGCTGGACAAGCTGCCCCAGCAATTTTAGTCTTAGCAGCTAACGGAGACAACCGGCTAGAATTGGCCGATCGCATCGCCGTCGCTACCGAAGGAAAATATACCTTTCACTCCACAACGCCCTTCGGTTTTTTTGAGCAGGAGGTATTGCTATTTTGGCCGCTGCTAGTTCAGTCGCTGGATTTGAGGGCTCAATTTCCCCTGCGGCTGCAACCTGAAACAGAACTGGAACTTGCAGCCAGACTCTGGCGTCGCGAACTAGACGAAGGCATTTTGCAACAAACAGGGGTAAGCCCAAACCGAATGGTGCGTCGAACACTAGACTTATTACAACTTGCTGCTGTCAGCGGTACGCCCAGAGAAGAGATTCCCAGCATTCTGGAACAGGGATTTGCTATCTCAGGCGGCTCGACCAACCTGTGGACTAGCATGGGAGAGTTGCTCGAAAGGTGGCGGGAATGGTGCTTGACGCGGGGGTTCCTGACTTACGGGATTGTTTGCGAACTCTACTGGCGCTATTTGTTGCCGGATGGCAGTTACCAGCAGCATTTAGCCTCTAGATACCAAGCTGTGATCGCAGACGATGTTGACGATTATCCCGCGATCAGTGGCCATTTGTTCGATCGAATGCTCGACCTAGGTGCAGCGGGGGCCTTCTCCTACAATCCGGATGGAGGAGTGCGTTTGGGCTTGGGCGCTGACACCGAATACCTAGCCCGACTCGAAGACCGCTGTCAAAGCGTGGAAAATTTGGACGCACAAGCCGGTTTAGCCCCAGAGATTGGAGATTTAGCGGTAAGTTTAGCAGTTAATTCTGAGGGTTTTTATCCTTTAGGCTTGAGTTTGCCCGGTAAAGTTCGATCGCTCCAAACCACTTCCCGGGCTCAACTGCTGCGAGAAACCGCCGAAATCATCGTGGATGCGGTGAAGTCACAAGCCGTGGAACCGCAGGAAATCGCCGTAATTGCCCCCGGGATGGATGCGATCGCCCGTTACAGTTTAACGGAAATTCTCGCGCGAGATGGTATCGCCGCCGTATCTCTCAACGATCAGCGTCCCCTCTCGGCTACCCCAGAGATTCGAGCTTTACTCACTTTGTTAGCCTTAGTTTATCCGGGACTCGGCCGTTTAGTCGATCGAGACGGCGCAGCCGAAATGCTGGTAGTGTTGGGCAGCCAGAAACACAGTTCATTGGAAACAGAAGATTCCAACTCAACTTTCAATCTAACATCTCAAATTCACAATCAAAAATCGATCGACCAAGTGAGAGCAGGTTTAATCGCCGATCACTGTTTTTGCCCAGATATCGATCGACCTCAATTGCTGCCAATTACAGCTTTTCCCCGGTGGGACAGACTGGGACACAGAGCAGCCAGGGCCTACGAGCAGATTGTCGAGTGGATCGAACAACAGCGGTCGCAACAGCAGGAGCGGCTGTTGCCGAGTCCAATTGCCCTGCTCGATCGAGCCATCCAGAAATTTCTCATGAACGACAGATACCTGCCCTACGATCGGCTAGCAGCCCTGCGCGAGTTAATGGAAACCGCCACCCACTACTGGGAAATCAACGGGCGAATGCAGCGCGTAGAACCAACAAACGGCGGCGACTCAGAAACGATCGCCCGGTTCATCCAGTTGTTGCGCCAAGGAACCGTCACCGCCAACCCCTTTCCAGTGCGTCCAGAAGGCCCAGCAGCCAGAGCCGTCACCCTCGCCAACATCTTCCAGTACCGCAGCAGCCGCCGCGCCCACAAATGGCACTTTTGGCTCGATGCCGGCTCGCCCCTGTGGCTGAGCGGCGGTGCGGCGACATTGTTTGGCGCTCCCTTATTTTTGCGATCCCAACTCGGGCGTCCCTGGGAAACCGAAGACGAAACGGCTGCCGACCAACAGCGACTGCGGCGAATTCTGCTAGATTTGTTAAGTCGCTGTTCTCTGCTTTACCTTTGCCACAGCGAACTATCCGTCAGTGGACAAGAACAAACCGGGCCACTTCTGCCCCTAATTAACAGCTCTGTTTCTTGTCAGCAGTCAGCATAAGACAGTCGGCTTCTGAAGGCAAGAGGCACAGATGTATTCGGCATTGAACATTCGGAAAGAAAAAATTATGACGGCGAAGATTTTTCTTTTTTCTGATTCTGGATAAATACACTGGGCTGACTCAAAGCCCGACTTCTAGGCTCTATCGAAATGGCGCGATATTAAAGTATACCCAAGATAGTCATCAAAACGTGCAATCATTAATATTTTGAGATCAAAAGATGCCGCGCTTAAAAAATATCTATAGCCGTTGCAGTTTTGATTTAGTATGTTAGAAATGATGGGGTTATTAATCAATTTTAAGCCAGATTTGTGGCAACAAACTGATACTAATCAGTTCTTAAAGTTAATCGGGATCGTCGTTTAAAGGAGCCAAAATAATGCCAAGTGCAGTGCCCGTAGTAGTTATACCAACACCAACACCAGAACCGACGCCAACACCAGAGACGCCAACACCAACACCCACTCCAACACCAACTCCGACTCCAACACCAACACCCACTCCGACGGGAACTCCAACTCCCTCCGGGGACGACACATTTGGCGGCATAGACGACACATTGGGCGGAGGTTCGGGTACCTCGCCTGGAGTCATCGGCGGCGTAGTCCGCGGCACCGAAACCAACGACTCCTTAGTTGGCAGTCCCGGGCCCGACGTGATTTCCGGGCTGCAAGGCAACGACAACCTGCAAGGAGCCGACGGCGACGATTTAGTATTCGGGGGCGATGATGATGATGTGTTGTTCGGGGGGCCAGGCAACGACGTTCTCGACGGCGGTTTAGGACTCGATACCCTTTACGGAGGCAAAGGCAACGACTCCCTAGACGGAGGAAATAACCCTGACCTGCTGTACGGCAATGACGGCAACGACACGGTAATCGGAGGCGAAGGCAGAGACACGGCTTACGGCGGCAAAGGCAGCGACAGCTTGCGGGGCGGTGCTGGCGACGATAGCTTTTTGGGCGATCGAGGCGACGACATTCTCTGGGGCGACCAAGGCAACGACTCGCTCTTCGGTGGCGACGGCGAAGACTTGCTATTTGGCAACGAAGGAGGCGACTGGCTCTACGGAAACGCCGGCGGGGACACATTTTTTTCCGGCGACGGCGACGACATCGTATTCGGCGGCGACGGTGATGACATCGTGGACGGCGGTGCAGGCAACGACGTTCTTTGGGGCGAAGCAGGCAAAGACATAATGGCAGGAGGCGAAGGCAGAGATGTCTTCGTCATCGGTGCCTTCAGTTCCCCCAGTGGCAGCAGCAACGGCACTAACCCGGCATTTCTCACTACAGGCGGCCCCGATATCGCCGATGCCGACATTTTCACAGACTTTCGCCAAGGCGAAGATTTAATCGGGTTAAGTGGCGACCTCAAGTTTGAAGATTTGGTAATCTTCCAAAGCACCGAGACCAAAGCCGGCAGTACGATTATTCGCAACGGCGTCAGCGGCGACTTTTTAGCAGTATTGCCCGGAGTGGACAGCAGAACCCTAGGGCGAAGCTCATTTGTAATTGCCCCCACAGTTCCCGGCAGCGCAACTCCGCTTCCCTTACCGACGCCGACAGCAAGTCCGACACCGACGCCGACAGCAAGTCCGACACCGACGCCGACGCCGACAGCAAGTCCGACACCGACGCCGACGCCGACAGCAAGTCCGACACCGACACCAAGTCCGACGCCGACTGAGCCGGTGCCGACGTTCCCGACACCGACGTTCCCGACACCGGGGTTGCCGACGCCGACAGGAAGTCCGACACCGACACCAAGTCCGACGCCCATCCTTAACCAACCTCCAAAAGCAGTTAACGATAACTTCACCACGGTTGCGGGTCAACCACTCACACTCAACGTTCTGTTGAACGACACTGACGCGGAACAAAGTGCTCTGACTGTCACGACTTTTAGTCCAACAGGCAAGGGGAGCCTGGTTCCCGTGGGCGGCGGCGTATTCAAATACACCCCGAATCCGGGCTTCTCGGGTACTGACAGCTTCAGCTACTCGATCTCAGACGGTAACGGTGGCACAAGTCAGGCGGTAGCAACCATCCGCGTCAGCAGCCCCCCGCAGCTAGTAATTAACGACGGTGTGGTGGTTGCCAAAAGTAATCCTACCCAGACAATCACCGCTGCGGATTTGTTAGTGACAGATCCCGACAACACGCCGTCGGAAATCTTTTACACGATTACCAAAGCCCCCGACGCTACCAGAGGTTTTGTCCAAAGGGGCACCACCTTTCTCAACGTCGGTGGCAAATTCACGCAAGACGATATCAACAACAACATCGTCAAATACAATTTGCTGGCGACAGGTGGCAGCGACAGTTTCACGTTTACAGCCTCCGACGGGTCTGCAACTGTTGGGCCGGCATCCTTCAGCATCACGGTGGTAGATAATATTGTCGATCGCAGCGCACTCCCGGCCAGCAGCTTTACAGGCAGCAACCTCAGCGACTTCATCCTCGGCGGGGCCGGCGACGATACCCTCTCTGGGGGCGACGGCAACGACATCATCGATGGTAATGGCGGCAACGACCTCCTATTCGGTGAAGCAGGCAACGACTCGCTGGTGGGTGCGATCGGCAACGACACAGTTGACGGCGGACTGGGCAACGACACCGTTGACGGCCAAGACGGCATAGACTCGCTAATCGGCGGACTGGGCAACGACCTGATGTTCGGCGGCAATGACAATGACATCCTCTTGGGCGGTGACAACAACGACACCATTGACGGCGGAACAGGCAATGACTCGATATTGGGAGAATCCGGCGACGACTCGATACTTGGTGGCGCCGGGATTGACACCTTACTTGGTGGCATTGGCGACGACTCCCTAGACGGCGGTGCAGGCGACGACATCCTCGACGGTGGACTGGGCAGAAACTTGCTTGACGGCGGTATGAATAACGATTCCATATCCGGCGGCGACAACGATGACACGGTTTTGGGAGGTTCGGGCAACGACACGGGACTGGGAGGTTCGGGCAATGACTACCTGTTGGGCGAGGCCGGCACCGATTCCCTCGACGGCCAAGCGGGCGACGACACTCTCGACGGCGGTGTCGGCAGCGACTGTCTCAGCGGCGCCTTCGGCAATGACTTGGTATTGGGCGGCGATGACAACGACTCGCTTTCCGGGGGTGCCGGCAATGACATTTTGGGCGGTGGTAACGGTTCTGACTTGCTCACGGGCGATGCTGGCAATGATTTCTTCTACTACGAAACTCCCAGCGAAGGCGTGGACGTGATTGCTGACTTTAACGCTAACGGCAGCGAGACAGACAGATTTTTGTTCAGGTCGTCAAATTTCGCAGGTTTAACCAACTCAGGAACTACTCTCGATTTCACCAGTTTTATCGTCAGGAATATCGGGTCTAGCGGCGACAACATTAGCAAGCAATCAGTCATTTTGTTTGAATCTAAATTTGACAACGCTCAAGCAGTAAATGCAGTGTTGAAAAATCAAAACGGTTCGAGCAAAACGGGAGCTTTCTTCGTGTACCTGAACAATACTTTTAACAAGTACGTTCTCGGGTTTGACCCAAATGTAGCAGATGACAGTCTCCCAGCTTTCGATTTGGCAGTGTTGAATTCTATTCCTACAGTGCCGGGAGCGCTCAGCACCGTCATTACTGCATCTGACTTTAAGTTTATTTAGTAGTTTTTGAGTAGCGTCGCAAGGAGGCGGAACAATGCCAGGTGCAGTACCAGTAATTTTTCTCGAAGGGCGACTACCCGATGAGAACGGGGATAGTTTGGATAGCGGCACGGCGCCGTCGCCTACGCCGTCGTCGGGGACTTCGACAACGATGACGGGGACTTCGACAACGATGACGGGGACTTCGACAACGATGACGGGGACTTCGACAACGATGACGGGGACTTCGACA